>DATBMM010000357.1:0-6914 GCA_036554825.1 Candidatus Limnocylindrales bacterium | reverse complement strand
CCGATGAGCGTGATCGTGCCGTCCTCGACGTGGGGCAGCAGGGCATCCTGCTGGGCCTTGTTGAATCGATGGATCTCGTCGAGGAACAGGACGGTCCGGGTGCCGTGGAGGGCGAGCCGCTCCTGCGCCTCGGCGATCGTCGAGCGCACGTCAGCGACGCCGGCCATGACCGCGGACATCGTCGCGAAGTGCGCACCGATCTCGCCGGCCAGGAGTCGAGCAAGGCTGGTCTTGCCGGTGCCCGGTGGGCCCCAGAAGATCAGGGAGCCGAGATGCCCGCGGGCGATGCCCCGGCGCAGCGGTCCTCGCTCACCGACGAGGTGCTCCTGGCCGACGACCTCGTCCAGCGACCGCGGACGCATGCGGGCGGCCAGCGGCTGGCGCTCGGGGGGCGGCTGGAAGAGCGCTTCGGGCCGCGCGCCGACGGGGCGTCGCGTGCTTGGCATGAGGTCGATGGTAGCGCGGCGGGAGCCTGCGGCCCCCGTCGATCAGCCGGTCAGGCCCGCGCGGCCCCGCTCGCCTGCAGGACGATGAACAGGGCGAAGAGCAGCAGGATCAGCGAGCCGCCGATGACGACGATCTTCCGGACGTCGCGCGCGACATAGGCGTACTCGTGGCTGGCCCGCTCCGCGATCGAGCCACTCCGGACCCGCGTCTCGCTCTCGACCGAGCGCCGGGTCCGTTCTCGAGAGCGCGAGACCGTGGTCTCGACGGCCCGCTCCGCGGCGACGATCTGCGCCTCCAGCTCGGCGGCGCGCGCTTCCTCGGCCGCGGTGAGCGACGTGGAGCCTGGGGTCGTCGGCCGCTCCGGCTGGCTGGTGACCCTCGGGCTCGATGCGCGTCGCTGCAGCCGTGCCCGTTGACCGGGCCGGGTCGAGCTGCCGCGGATGCGCTTGGCCATGGTCTCGCGAGGTCCTCGTGACGGTCGTGGATCGGGGGCGACGTCGTCGGATGGGGGTTGCCCGCCAGCGGCAGAGGATAGCACCGCGACCGCCTTGGTCATGGGTACGTGGCCGTGCAGGATCGACTGCTAGACTCGCGCCGACCCTTGGGAGGATGCCGCCATCGACCTGGATGCCACCGTGTCCGGCAACATCGAAACCATCGTCGTCGCGCTGGCCGTGGCGGTGCTCGTGCTCGGGATCGCCGTCCTGTGGCTGCTCCGCCAAGTGAGCGCGATGCGCTCCCGGCTGCTCGGACTGACCAGGGGCGAGGATGGCGACCTCGGGGACGTCCTTGGGTCCCACCTGGAGCGGGTCTACGAGCTCGGTCGGGAGGTCGAGCGACTCGGATCGCGCACCGGTCGGCTGGAGTCGGGCGCCGTGCGAGCGTTCCAGCGGGTCGGCCTCGTGCGGTTCAACCCGTTCGAGGACACGGGCGGCAACCAGAGCTTCGCGCTGGCCCTCCTCGATGCCGAAGGGAACGGCTGGGTGCTCTCAAGCCTGCACGCCCGGGCCGGGACGCGCGTGTACGCGAAGGCCATCCGCGGGGGTCGTTCGGACGGGGCGCTGTCGGAGGAGGAGGCCGCGGCGATCAAGCAGGCGACGGCCTGACAGCCTAGGTGTCACGGCGGTCGAAGATGGTGCGCGCATGGCCCCCATCGTCGACTCGACAGTCCCACCGGGGTCCGTGTCCGTGACGCGGCCCGTGGTTCGTGCCCGTCGGCGTGGACATGTCCCGCTCGAGCAGATCCCGGCATGGCGCGACCTCGTCGCGGTGATGGACCCGTCGGTCACGACGGGGAGCGCACCGGAAGGCATGGACGGCTTGCTCGGCGGCCTCGACCCGGACCAGCTCCGCGCGGTCACCCACGACGCGGGACCGCTGCTCGTCGTGGCCGGCGCCGGCACCGGCAAGACCCAGGTCATCACGCGGCGCATCGCCTGGCTCATCGCCACGCGACGTGCCAAGCCATCCGAGATCCTGGCGCTGACGTTCACCGACAAGGCCGCCGACGAGATGGCGGTCCGCGTGGACCAGCTCGCGCCGTACGGGTACACGGATACCGCGATCTCCACGTTCCACGCCTTCGGGGACCGGCTCATCCGGGAGCACGCCCTGGAGCTCGGGCTGCCGCCCGATGTGCGGGTCCTCTCGCGCGCGGAGGCGGTGATCTTCGTGCGCGAGCGCCTCTTCGAGTTCGACCTGGACGCCTACCGGCCGCTCGGCGATCCGACGCGGTTCCTGGCCGCCCTGGTGACGCTGTTCAGCCGCTGCAAGGACGAGGACGTGACGCCCGAGGCCTACGCGGATCACGCGGCGACGCTCGCTGCAGAGGCGACGGCGGTCGCCGAGGCCGCAGGTCTCGAAGCCGCAGCCGGCGCGACCGAGGAGAGCCTGCGCCACGCGGAGCTCGCGCGGGCCTATGCGCGCTACCAGGAGCTGCTCGAGACGGCCGGCTTCATCGACTTCGGCGACCAGGTCGCGCTGGCGCTGCGCCTGGTCCGCGGGTCACCGGCGGCGCGCGAGGCGATCGCGAGGCGGTACCGCTACATCCTCGTGGACGAGTTCCAGGACACGAACCGGGCGCAGGCGGAGCTGGTGACGCTGCTCGCGGAACCTCACCGGAACGTGACCGTCGTGGGCGACGACGACCAGGCCATCTACGCGTTCCGTGGCGCGGCGATCGAGAACATCCTCGAGTTCGGGGCACGCTATCCCGGTGCCCGGACGGTCGTCCTTCGTCGCAACTACCGATCGCGTGCGCCGATCCTCGACGCAGCCTATCGGCTCGTGCGGTTCAACGATCCGGATCGCCTCGAGGTCCGTACCGGCATCGCCAAGCGGCTCCGCTCCGAGCGAGGTGGTGGTGATGCCGTGCCGGTCCGTCTGGAGGCGTTCGCCACCGGCTCCGAGGAAGCGGACTGGATCGCCGCGGACATCGCTCGGCGCGTGGCGGATGGCGCAGCCCCGCGGGACCACGCGGTGCTCGTCCGCGCGAACGGCCACGCCGATCCGATCCTGCGGGCCCTGAACGTCGCTGGACTCCCATGGCGGTTCTCCGGCGCGTCCGGCCTCTATGCGCGCCCCGAGGTGCGGCTGCTCCTCGCATTCCTGCGGGCGGTCGCAGATCCGCATTCGAGCGTCGACGTCTATGGGCTCGCCTCGTCGGAGGTCTACGCGGTCGCCGCCGACGACCTGACCGACATCGTCAACATGGCCCGTCGACGGAATCGGTCCGTGTGGGACGTGCTGGTCGAGCTGGAGGCCCAGCCGGGGATCCTGCGCCTCGCCCCGGCGTCCCGGGGAGCGCTCCACCGGCTCGTCGCCGACCTTCGGCGGTTCAGCGCCCTGTCGCATGAGCGGCCGGCGGGCGAGGTGCTGTATGCCTTCCTGCGCGACAGCGGGCTGCTGGCCAGGCTCGCGGCGACCGCGACGACCGCGGCCGACGAGGGGCTCGGCAACATCGCGCGCTTCTTCGACCTGATCCGGGCGCAGTCCGCGGTGCTGGCGGACGACCGCGCGCTGTTCGTGGCGCAGCACCTGCAGACGCTGATCGAGGCGGGTGACGACCCCGCGACGGCCGACCTCGACCCGGATGCCGACGCGGTCGCCGTGCTCACCGTCCACAAGGCGAAGGGCCTGGAGTTCCCGGTCGTCTACCTGCCCGGCCTGGTCGCGGGCCGGTTCCCCGGCAACGGCCGTGGCGAGCCGCTGCCGCTGCCGGCCGGCCTGGGTCGCGGCGAGCCGATGACGCCGGAGCGGGCGCTGGCCGAAGAGCGGCGACTGTGCTACGTCGCGATGACGCGTGCACGCGACGAGCTGATCCTGACCCACGCGGCCGACTACGGCGGTTCGCGGGCGCGCCGCGTCTCGCCGTTCGTCCTCGAGGCACTCGACCTGCCGGCCGCGGCGGCATCCCCGGGCGCCGGCGCGGTCAGCCCGACCCCTGAAGAGCGGCTGGCCAGGTTCGCCGCTGTCGATGTGCCGGCGCCGGCCATGCCGATCCGTCGAGATGAGCCGCTCATGCTGAGTTTCGGGCAGGTCGATGCGTACCTGAGCTGTCCGCTGCGCTATCGATACGCTCACGTGTTGCGTCTGCCGGTACCGCCACATCACGCGCTGGTCTATGGGGCGGCGCTCCACAAGGCCGTCCAGGTGTTCCACCACCGGCACGCGCGCGGGACCGTGATGACCGAGGCCGAGCTCGATGAGGTGCTGGCGTCAGCGTGGACGAACGAAGGATTCGTGAGCCGTGAGCACGAGGAGGCGCGGCTCGACGCGGCGCGCGCCGCGCTCCGCCGGTTCCGGGAGGAACAGCTCCGTCCGGATGCCGTCGTCCCCACCTACGTCGAGCGCGAGTTCGCGTTCGACCTCGCGGGGGACCGGATCCGCGGGCGCTGGGACCGTGTCGACATCGAGTCGATCGACGGTGAGCCCGCTGACGACGGGACGATCGAGCCACTCGCCCCGACCGCGGACGTGGTGACGCCGACGCTCGGGATCATGGGCAGGGAACGGGTGACCATCACGGACTACAAGACGTCGGACGTCCGCGATCCCGCGAAGGCTCGCCAGCGGGCGCGTGACTCGCTCCAGCTCCAGATCTACGCGATGGGCTATGAGGCGATGACCGGGCGGCTCCCCGACCAGGTCGCGCTCCACTTCCTCGACTCGGGGCTCGTCGGCAAGGTGGACGTCGACCCGACGCGCGTCGCCAAAGCCCGGGCACGGATCGCGACCGTGGCGGCCGGGATCCGTGCGGGGGCGTTCGAGGCGACGCCGGACCCGATGGCCTGCAGCTACTGCCCGTTCCGGGACATCTGCCCCTCGAGCGCGGCCCGCCCGCGCTGACCCAGGTGGGCGCCCGCGGGAGTCGACGCCCTAGACTCGCGCACGATGGAGGCCCGCGACCGGCTGCTGAATCTCGCCGTCCTCGCCGCCGCGGTCCTGGTGTGGGCGCTCGTCGCGCTCGTCGTCACGACGCGCGACCCGGTCGCCGAGCCCGTGGCCGGTTTCATCGGGGCGGCGCTGATCGGGCTCGCGCTGGCGCTCACGCTGACACCGATCGCGTGGCTGGTCGTCTTCGCGCGTCACCGGCGCATCGCGTACCGCGGCGATTGGATCCGCGCGGCACGGCGTGGTGGGTGGGTCGGGCTGATCGTCGCGATCTTCATCGTCCTGCGATTGCAGTCGGCCCTGGAGCTGCCCATCGCGTTGTTCATCGTGGCCCTGGCGGCGGTCGCCGAGGCGACGTTGTCGGCCGAGCGCTGACGCGGACCGCCCACGCGCCGTACCATCCGCCGTCGGACCTGTCCCAGTCGGGTCCGAGCGACGCACCGCCAGGAGGATCTGTGCCCGACCGAACCGCCGTTCGCCCCGCCGAGCCATTCGTTGACGCCAAGGAGCGTGTCGCGGCCGCCGTCGAGGCGGCCCGGGACGAGATCCTGGACCTGTCCCATCGGATCCATGCCGACCCGGAGCCGGCATTCGAGGAGCATCACGCGTCGGCGTGGGTCGCCGAGATCCTGCGGCGTCACGGGTTCGATGTCGAGCATCCGGCCGGCAGACTGGCGACGGCCATCCGCGCGACGTATCGGGGCAGGCGGGCAGGTGACGGCCCACGGGTCGGCATCCTCGCGGAGTACGACGCCCTGCCCGGTCTGGGTCACGGCTGTGGGCACAACACGATGGCCGCGTCCGGCGTCGGTGCTGCCATCGCGCTCGCCGCGATCGCGGACGACCTGCCGGGCGAGATCGTGTTCTTCGGCACGCCGGCCGAGGAGGCGGGCAGCGGCAAGGGGATCATGATCGACGACGGACTGTTCGACGGGGTCGACGCCGCGCTCATGTACCACCCCTGCGATCGGAGCCACGTCGAGTCCTACCCGCTCGCGTCAGAGGACGTCACGGTGGTATTCCACGGTCTCCAGGCGCACGCAGCGTCGGATCCGTGGAAGGGCCGGAACGCGCTCGACGCGATGATCCAGCTGTTCACGTCGGTCGGCCTGTGGCGCCAGCAGCTCCGTCCGGACGCGCGCGTCCACGGGATCATCACTGACGGCGGCACGGCTGCCAATGTGATCCCGGACCGCACCGCGGCCTGGTTCATGCTCCGCAGCGCCGACCAGGCGTATTACGACGAGATGAAGGCGCGCTTCGACCAGATGGCGGAGGCGGCCGCCAAGGGAACGGGCACGACCGTCGAGGTGACGTACTCGGGCGGTGCCACGACGATGCGGAACAACGGCCCGCTGGTCGAGCGGTTCCGGACGAACATGGCCGCATACGGCATCGAGGACATGGGCGACGACCCGAATGCCGGCAGCACCGACATGGGCAACGTCAGCCAGATCCTGCCGACGATCCATCCCGACCTGGCGATCTGCGATGAAGGCGTGGCCGGGCACTCGATCGCCTTCCGGGACGCGGCGATCAGCCCGCGTGCCGATGAGACGACCCTACTCGCGGCGACGCTGGTCGCCCAGACCGCCGTCGACCTGTTCCTCGACCCCGCGCTCGTGGCGGCCGCCTGGGCCGAGTTCAGGCAGGGCTGACCCCGGAGGCGTTCAGGCAGGGCTGATTCCGGACGGACCGGCCGGCCGCCGCGCCGCCGGCCCGGCCGGGGACCCGCGCACCCGGGTGTACCATCGCCCCGGCGCGCCCCGCTGGACGCCGGATCGCGAACCGGCGGCGCCCCGAACGAGACGGATCGTCCATCCCGCGGTACCGCTGTCGGACCGCGCCCCGTCTCCGGGAGGACCACGTGGCCGAGCGCCCCCACGACCCCGACTTCGCGGCCGCGAACGGCTGGGACCGCGAATTCGACATGTTCCCCGATTTCGACCTGCCGACGTACGTCGGTGGCGTGAGCTTCATGAAGCTGCCGTGGATCACCGACGCGGCGGCGCTGCGAGCCAGGAAGCCGGACGTTGCGATCATCGGCGCGCCGTTCGACGATGCCGTCAGCCACC
>DATBMM010000308.1:0-13665 GCA_036554825.1 Candidatus Limnocylindrales bacterium | reverse complement strand
ACGGCGAGCGCCGAGAAGCCGAGGTAGCCGAGCATGTCGAGCAGGTCGACGACCGCGTACTCCTCGAGCACGACCGGGTAGTCGCCCGCATCGATGGCCACGGCGTTCGCCGTCGCCCGCGCCTTGCCCGCCGCCTCGCGGCCGATGCTCCCGGCGTCGATCGCGGCGATGTCGACCGCTGCCTGTTCGGCATAGCCACTCCCGCCGTCCGGGCCCATCGCGACGGTGAGCAGCTGGGCCACGGTTCGCGTCCCGGCGACGCGCACGCCATTGGAGTTCGCGACCGCGGATGTCTCGGTCCCCGACGAGAACGAGCCGAAGGCCGTCACCCCGGCCGCATCGGCCGCGGCGATGACCTCGCGGACACCTGTGGCCCGATCCTCGGGCGACGCCCCGGCCGTCGTCGACGAGTAGCCGGCATCCGCGGGCTCCACGGACGTGGGCCCGGGCAGCCCCGCCCAGTCCTCGAGCTCCTCGACGACATGCGCGATCGCCGCCGCGTGCTCGGCGAGGCGGCGCAGGCCTTCCGCATCGGTCCGCCCGGACGACGCGACGCCGACCCGCTTGCCGACGACGAACCGCAGGTTCACGGTCACGTTCGTCTCGGCCACGTTCTGGTGGATCTGGCTATTGGCGAACCGCGTGAGCGCGGCGTCCTCGGCCAGGACCAGGGCCTCGGCCTCCGTTGCACCCTCGCGCATCGCCTCGTCGAGCGCTCGTTCGGCCAGGTCGAGGGCGTCCTGCGCGCGGTCGTCGATCACGACCTCCCTCCGGCGTCGACGATCACCATTTGCCCACACCGACCTGGACGTCGCGGAAGCGCGCGCCGGGGACGGCATGCCCGACGTGCCCGGTCTGGCTCGGCTCGCCCTTGCCGCAGTTCGGCGTGCCCAGCATCACGTAGCTCCGCTCGTCCCCGACCGCATCGCACGAGCGCCAGAACTCGTAGGTGATCCCGGTGTACGTCGGGTTCTTGAAGAGGCGACCCTTCTTGCCCCCCTTGATCTCGTACGCGACCTCGGTGGCGAACTGGAAGTTCAACCGGCGGTCGTCGATCGACCATGACCGGTTGGAGGCGAGGTACAGGCCGTCGTCGGTATCGGCGACGATGTCGTCGAGGCTCATCCCGGGGCGTGGCAGGAGGTTGATGTTCGTCATGCGGATCAGCGGGATCCGGTTCCACCCATCCGCACGCATCGCGCCGCCGCTCGACCGACCGATCCGCGGCGCCGTCTCCCGGCTGCTGAGGTAGCCCACGAAGCGTCCGTTCTGGACCAGGGGTACGGCCTGCGCCGTCACGCCCTCGTCGTCCCATCCGAACGTGCCCATCCCGCCCGGTGCGGTCGCGTCGGCGACGATCGTCACGAGGTCCGACCCATAGCGGAAGCCCTCGGCCAGCTTGTCGGTCGTCAGGAAGCTCGTGCCGGCGTAGGACGCCTCGGTCCCGAAGACGCGGTCCAGCTCGGTGGGATGGCCGCAACTCTCGTGGACCTGCAGGTAGAGCTGCGACGGGTCGAGCACGATCGTGAAGCGACCGCTCGGGCATTGCGGGGCCGACAGGAGGGCGACGGCCTCATCAGCGAGCGGCTCGGCGTGGCCGCCGACGTCCAGGCCCCGGATGTACTCGTAGCCGGCGGCCTGCCAGCCACCGCCGGAATCCGGGTATGACCGGCGCTGATGCTCATCGCCGTCGACGGCGTTGGCCTCGACCGCCGATCCGACATGGGTGATCGTCTGCTCCGTGAACGAACCATCCGTCGCCGCGAACGTCTTCCACTCGCGCTGGGCGCCGTACATCGACTCGGTGAAGGCGATGCCCTTGACCCGGGCGGCGGCCTGGTCCGCGGCGAGCAGGTCGCCGATCTTCTGCTCGAGGGGGACGTCGAACGGGTCTTCTTCGACCGGCGTCTCATAGCGCCCGTAGGCCGGCGGCCGGTCGTCGAGCGTCGCCGGTTCGCGGAGGGCGGTGGCGCTGGCGCGCGCGATCCGGACGGCCTCGCCGGCGACGCGGTCCGCCTCCGCGAGGCCCAGGACATGGCTGCTGGCGAACCCCCACGCTCCGTCCACGAGCACGCGGATGCCGAAGCCCTCGGTCTCGTTCGAGGCGACGCCCTCGACCCGACCGGTCTTGATCGCGATCGACTCATCGAGCCGCCGGACGACCCGGACATCGGCGTACCGGGCGCCAAGGGACGTGGCCGTATCAAGGGCGCGCTCGGTCAGGTCTCGCATGGGTCGGTCAGCCTACCAGCGGGTCGAGGGACCGACACTCGGGCGGATGCCGTATCCCGCGCGGGCGGGCGGGGACTACAGCACCCGCACCGCGGACAGCGCCTGCGCGGTCAGCACGATGCCGAGGCCCACGACCACGACCGACGCGATGAGCGGCATCGCGCTGCGGACGCGAGTCAGGCCGACCCCGCCGCCCACGCGATCGAATCGGTCTCTGGCCGTGACGACGACGAGGCCGAGACCACTCATCACCGCCGCCATGCCGAGGCCGAAGGCGACGACGAGCACGAGACCGAACGCCGGTCGCCCGGTCGCGATGGAGCCGAGGAGGATCAAGAGTGCGCTGGTCGACGGGATCAGACCGCCGGCGAGACCGAGCAGGAAGAGGCTTCGCCAGGTGATCGTCGTGGGGATCGGCCCGTGAGGGTGGTCATGACCGTGGTCGTGGGGATGATCGTGGGGGTGCGGGCCGTGGTGATCGTGGTCGTGGCTCCGGCCTTGGGCGAGGCCAGCCGGCTCGGCGCGCCGTCGCCGCACCTCACCGAGCAGCATCCAGACGCCGATGAGCAGGATCGAGATCGCCGCCACGACCGGTGACCAGCGCACCACCACGTCAGGGGCGACCACGTCGGTCGCGGTCACGATGATCGCCGCGAGGGCAAGGATCCCCGCCGTATGCGACACGCTGACGGCCGCGCCGAGCCCGATCGCGTGGCGCGTCGACCCGCGCGTCCCGACGAGGTAGGCCGCCATCAGCGTCTTCCCATGCCCGGGCGTCAAGGCATGGCCGGCACCCAGCGCGGCAGCCGCCGCGAGCGACAGGATCATCACCATCGGCGTGAGGTCGGCCTGGCGGAAGATGTCGGGGAGCTCGGCGGCCGAGATCCCGCCGGGGATGGCGGCCGGCGACGCGACGCCGCCACCGGGGCTGATCGTCGATGGCGACGGCGCCTCGCCGTCGACGGGCGAGGCATCCATGACGTCGAGGGCTGGCAGGCTCGGTCCACCGGGCCTGGCGAGCACCGCCAGCATCGTGTCGGACACGACGGTCGTGATCGAGTCCTCGGGATACCGGCTCAGGCGCTCCGAGAGGCTCGTGTCGCGCAGCTCACCCTCGACCGCCTGCAGGGTCACGCCGGATCCGCGCGCCACGATCTCGCGCCACCCCGCGCGCTCCGCGTACGACCGATCGACGTAGGCGAGCTCGACACCGGCCGGGGGTATGGGAACCGTCAGCGGCGCCTCGAAGGTGCAGACCTGGCGCATCGTGCTCAGCCCCCCGACGCCCCGCGGGAACCACAACCCGGCTTCGAGCAGACGGGGCTGCAGTGCCTCACCGTCGGCGGTCAGTGACAGGGATCCCGCCAAGTCGCGACATCCAGCGACGCGACCCGCGTCGATCTCGTCGTCCGAGATCGACGCGTCGCCATCGAGATCGAGATCCGACCGGGCCTCGAAGGCCGGCACCTCGGCATGGTCGATGACCACGTCAAGGAGGACCCGATCGAGCTCGACGCGGACCTCCGCATAGTGGTTGATCGTGAAGTTGCCGAGGGGATGGGCCAGCACGCAGGCTGGCAGCGCAGCCGCGATCGCCAGGGCGACGAGGGCCGCGGAGATACGAACGAACACAGATCGGCGGGAGCGCCCCATTGCGTCAGAGGGTACGCGACCCTCGCTCGCCCGGATGACGGCCGCCAGGCATCGGCGGTCGCAGGCGGACCGTCGGCTACACTCGCCGGCGATGGCAGGAGGCGAGGCCACCGGCGGGCGCGGGGCGTTCATCACCATCGATGGCCCCGAAGGCGGGGGCAAGACGACACAGGCCGAGCGGCTCGCTGCGCACCTGCGCGAGCGTGGTATCGACGCCCATCTGACACGGGAGCCGGGCGGGACCTGGCTCGGCGAGCGGATCAGGACCCTCCTCCTGGAGCGGACCGGGTCCACGGCGCCGACCGACCCCCTCGCTGATGCCCTCCTCTTCAACGCCGCCCGGCGGCAGCTCGTGCGCGAGGTCATCGGGCCAGCCCTCGATCACGGCACGACGGTGATCTGTGCCCGGTTCGCCGACTCGACACTCGCCTACCAGGGCTACGGAGCCGGGCTGGACCCCGTCGACCTGCGCCGGCTCAACGATCTGGCGACCGACGGACTGCGGCCCGACCTGACGCTGATCCTGGACGTCCCGGTAGAGGTCGGGCTGGCCCGCAAGGCGCCCGGCGACGTCACCCGCTTCGAGGCGGAATACGACCTCGACTTCCATCGACGCGTTCGCCAGGGGTTCATCGCGATCGCCGCCGCCGAACCCGACCGCGTCGCGCTGGTCGACGCGACCGGTGGCATCGATGCCGTCGCGCAGGAGATCGCTCGTCTGGTCGACGAGCGCGTGCCACGCGGTAAACCGTTCGCTCGTCGCGTGCGCAGTACGAGATGAGCGAGTCATCGGGCCCGCTCCCGCTCCGCGTGGCGACCGTCGTAGACGACGCGGACCGCGCGGTTCTGGAGCGCATCGCCCGCGGTGAGCTCGGGGCGCTCGACGACCTGTACGAGCGTTACAAGACCATGGCGTATTCCATCGCATATCGGATCACCAACGACGCCACCCTCGCGGAGGACGTCGTGCAAGAGGCGTTCCTCGGGGCGTGGCGGAACGCCGCGCGGTACATCGAAGGGCGCGGCAGCGTCAAGACGTGGCTCCTGTCGATCGTCCACCACCGGGCGATCGATGCCGTGCGGCGGCGGCGTGCGACGGTCGACCTGCCCGAGACGGATGACGCGCCACCGCTCGCGCTGCGCCTGCCTGACGTGTGGTCCGAGGTCTCGGCGAACCTGGACGCCGATGAAGTCCGCGCCGCCCTCGCGTCGCTGACCGATGTCCAGCGCGAGGCGATCGAGCTCGCCTATTTCGGCGGGCTGACCCAAGTCGAGATCGCCGAACGGACCGGGACGCCGCTCGGCACGGTGAAGAGCCGCATGCGCCTCGGGCTGCTGGCCATGCGCCGGGTGCTGTCGCCATGACCGACGTCCGCCGACCCGGCGACCGGCCGGGCGGCCAGCCCGAAGGGCTGACCTGCGACGAGGTCCGCGACCTCGCCGCCTCCTTCGTGCTGGGCGCGCTGACCGACGCCGAGATGGCGGCCGTGCGCGAACACCTCGATACGTGTGCCGAGCCGCATCCGGAGATCGCCGAGCTGGGCGGCGCCGTGCCGATCCTGCACGCGAGCCTCCGACCGATGGATCCGCCGGCCGCGCTGAAGGACCGGATCATGGCGGCCGCAGCGGCCGACCTGGAGGCGCGCCGTCGTGACGCAGCCGCTACAGAGGCGACCCAGGTGGTCACCGCAGACGAGCCGATCGGCGGTGCCGTCCCGGCCGCACGGCCACAGGCGCCACAGGCGCCACGGGCGCCCGCCAGTCGGCCGGTCCCCATCGGCTCGCGTCGGCCCGCGCTCTCGTGGGCGCTTGGCATCGCTGCGGTGCTCGCCATCGTGCTGCTCGGCGGCTGGAACGTGATGCTCCAGTCGCAGCTGAGCGCCGCCCAGGCCTATCAGCGCAACGTCACCGCCGTGGTCGACGCGGCCAGCGAACCCGGCGCCCTGACGGCGGTCATGCGGACCGATGCCGCAGAGGGTCCCTCGGGCCTCGCGGCGGTCACGCCCGACGGCGAGATGCGGATCGCGATGCGCGACCTGCAGCCGACGTCGGGTGACGAGGTGTACGAGGCGTGGGTGATCGAGCCGGATTCGGCACCCGTCGCCCTCGGCGGCTTCCGCGTCGGGTCGGACGGTTTCGGCTACCTCGAGGCCGACGGGCTGCCGACAGACAGCGGGATCGTCCTCGCGCTCACCCGCGAGCCGCGACCGGGGATGACGGCACCCTCGAGCGATCCGGTGTCGGTCGGGACGGCGACCGCGACGACCTAGCCCCGGCGCGACTCAGCTCGGCGTCCCGGGGACCGGCTCCGGCCCGGCCACGCTCCCGGCGCCGGACGACCTCGCCCGCTCCAGGGCAGCGTTCGCAGCGGCGATCAGCGATCCCGCGTCGCCGGCGTCCTTCGGGAAGGTCGCCACGCCGGCCGACACGGTGACGCCGCGGCCGGCCGCCCCGGGCAGCGCCGAGATCCCGTCCTGTACCCGCTTGGCCACGACCGCACCTGCCGCGCCGGGCGCGATCAGGACGAACTCGTCGCCACCGATGCGCCCGACGGTGTCGACGAGCCGGACCGACTCGGCGAGGACCGACGCGACGCGTCGCAGGATGTCGTCGCCCGCCCGCTCGCCGTCGTTCTCGTTGGCTGACCGGAAGTCGTCGATGTCGAACAACGCGAGGGCCACCTCGCTGCCCTGCCGTCCGGCCCGCGCGAGCTCCAGCTCCAGGACGCGGGCGACCGTGCGCTCGTTCGCGATGCCGGTCAGCGGGTCGGTATGGGCCATCCGCTCGAACCACTCCGAGCGCTCCGCCGCGTTCGCCGTATGGCGAGCTCGGTCGACGGCGAGGGCCGCCAGCGACCCGAACGCGCCGAGATCGGCAGTCTCCTCCGCCGATGGCGAGTGCGCGCCGGTCCAGCGCAGGACGAGGGTCCCCAGGCTCGATTCCACGCCGCCGCGTCCGATGACGAGGGCGATCGCCGTCGAGTCAGCCACGTCACCCGCGCGGGCAAGCGCCGCAGCACGCTCGTCGTCGAGCCCGGCCGAGGCCGCGACCTGGAGGTCGGTGCGATCCGGATCGGCGAGGAGGATCGCGCCGGCCGTCGCCCCGCTGCTCTCGATCGCCGCGGACAGGATCCCTCGAAGGGCCGCGTCAAGGTCATCGGCGGTCGCCGCGCGGATCGCCGCCGGCAGCTGGTTTCGGGGGTCGCGGGACGGACCGTCGGTGGACACGCATCGGCTCCTGCACGCGGGGTTCGGAGGCCGCATCGTACACCGCGGCCATCGGGCGAACGCGTTGACCCGGCGCATGTCGGACCCGGATACTCCGCCCGATGAAGCTCGTCGTGGCGATCGTGCACAACGAGGACGCGGGGGCACTCGTCGACGCCCTGCTCGACAAGGAGTTCCGGGCGACTCGCGTCTCGAGCTCCGGGGGTTTCCTCAAGCGCTCGAACGCGACGATCTTCCTCGGCGTCGAGGAGAACGAGGTCGACGAGGTCTTCCAGGTCATCCGCGACACGTGCACGTCGCGGACCCAGGTGGTCAACCCGATGCCGCCGATCATGGAGCCCGGTGAGTTCTTCATGCCCTACCCGTTGGAGGTCGAGGTCGGCGGGGCCACGGTGTTCGTCGTCCCGGTCGACCGGTACGAGCGGCTCTAGCGGTCGATGACGTGGACGCCGCCCGCGATCGGCCAGCGCGGGACCTGGACGAGGACGTTCACGGCTGAGGACGTCGAGGGCTTCGCGCGCCTGACCGGCGACCGCAATCCGCTGCATTTCGATGCCGCGTTCGCGCGCCGCACGCGGCCTGGCCGCCTGATCGTCCACGGTGGCCTGACCACCGGGCTCTTCAACGCGCTCGTCGCCGAGGTGCTGCCGGGCCCCGGCAGCGTGTTCCTTCATCAGGAATGGGACTATCCGGCGCCGGCGTATATCGGGGACACCGTGACGGCGGAGGCCGAGGTGCTCGACGCCCGGACCGACAAGCCGATCACGACGTTGCGCTGCGTCGCGCGCCGCTCGGACGGCACCGAGGTGCTGACCGGCACCTGCGTCGTCTACACGATGATCCCGACGGATGCCGAGTGACGGGGGCCGTCGTGACGGCTCGCGCCGACGCTGAGCCGCGGGAGCGATGGACGCAGCTCGCAGTCCTGGGCGTGGGCATGGTGCTCGCCATGTCGCCCTCCTTCGCGGCGGCTGCGGTGGCGCCCATCCTCCGGGACGAATGGACGGTCGGCCTGCTCGACCTGCCGTTCCTGACCGTCGTGGTCCAGATCGGCTTCGCGGTCGGGGCGATCGGCCTGGCGGTGGTCGGGGCGCCGGACGTCATCCCCGCCCCGCGTCTGTTCGCGGCGGGGGCGATCGTCGCGGCGGTGGCCAACCTCGGGTTCGGCCTGCTCGCGACCGACCCGGCCTCGGCCGTCCCGTTCCGGTTCCTGACGGGGATCGCGCTGGCCGCCGTCTATCCCGTGGCGATGAAGCTGGCGGCCGGCTGGTTCCGCCGCGATCGAGGCCTGGCGATCGGCGTCGTGAACGGCGCCCTCACGATCGGCGTCGCCCTGCCGTTCCTGTTCCGGGCACTGGGCGCCTACGCGGGCGTCGATTGGCGACCCGTGGTCGTCGCCGCGAGCGTGGCTGCGGTGCTTGGCGCCATCCTCGTCGGCCTCGCGGCACGGTCCGGACCGCTGGACGTGGCCGCGCCACACTTCTCACCGGCCATCGCCGCTGCGGCATTCCGCGAGCCGTCGGTGCGCCTCGCGTCCCTCGGCTACTTCGGCCACATGTGGGAGCTGTTCGCGATGTGGACGTGGATCCCGATCTTCCTGCTGGCCAGCTTCGCCGCGGCCGGTGTGACGGATCCCGCACTGGCGTCGCTGACGGCGTTCGCCGTGGTCGCGGCCGGGGGCGTCGGGTCGGCGATCGCCGGTGGCGTGGCGGACCGCGTCGGACGGACGGCGACCACGATCGTCGCACTGGCGACCTCGGGGACGTCCGCGATCGTGGCCGGGGCGCTGTTCGGCGCGCCGATCCCGGTCATCGTGCTGGTGGCGCTGATCTGGGGCGTCTCCGTCGTGGCCGACTCAGCACAGTTCTCGTCGGCGGTCTCGGAGCTGGCGCCGCCGGGCACGGCCGGCTCGGCGCTGTCCGTCCAGACCGCGGTCGGGTTCACCCTGACGAGCGTCACGATCCTGGGCGTCGGCCTGCTGGACCCGAGCGCGGACCCCGGTGGTGGGGACACGTGGCGGGTCGCCTGGCTCGTGCTGGCACTCGGTCCCGTCGTGGGGATCGTCGCGATGTTGCGGCTCCGCGGCCGGCCCGATGCGACGAAGATGGCGAATGGTCACCGATGATCGGCATGGAACTCGAAGTCCTTGAGCCGCCCCGTGACCCAAGGCGATACGCCGGAGGAACGTCGTGAGCCCGATGCGCCCAGACCTCGTCGACTGCTGGGTCTTCCGGGTCGTGCTGTCGGCCCGCGACGTCCCGAGCATCGACATCCTCCTCCTGCGACGCGCGCCGGGCCGTCTCCTGGCCGGACTCTGGCAATGCGTCTCCGGTTCGCTCGAGGACGACGACCGGGTGGCCGTCGGGGCGCTGCGGGAGCTGCGCGAGGAGACCGGCTTCGGGCCTGACGCAATCGAGGCGTTCTACGACATCGACCTGGTCAACCAGTTCCACGAGCCGTCCTACGACGCGATCGTGTCCGCCGCCGTGTTCGCCGTGCGCGTCCGGAAGGACGCCGAGCCGACGCTGTCGGCCGAGCACGACGACTGTCGCTGGGCACACCTCGACGATGCCCTGGCGGACGTCGTCTGGCCGGGCTACCGGACCGCCATCGAGCGGATCCGCGATGACCTGTCGGACCCGGAGCGCGCCGGATGGTTCGAGCTGACGCTCGACGGGGCGCGAAAGCAGCGCCATCCCATCCCGTGATCGGCCGGGCCGCCGGGTCCGGCAGACCTGGGCTGCCAGTGGCTGCGGCAGGGTAGACTCGGGAGCGAGGCGGCCCACCGTGAGGCGGCAGGGGAGGGCGACGTGATCGATCGGACCGACGTACCCGAGGCAAGCAGCCCCGCGGCCACGCGCCGCGCCTTCCGGTCCAAGGTCGACAGCATCCGCCCGACATACGGCTTCGAGGACGTCTCCCTTGCCCCCGGTACCGACACGATCGAGCCGGCCGACGTCGAGCTCGCCCAGACGTTCTGTGGCATCGAGCTCGCCATCCCCATCCTGGCGTCGGCGATGGACGCCGTCGTCGACGCCCGCATGGCCGGCGAGCTGGCACGGCTGGGCGGTCTGGCCGTCCTGAACCTCGAGGGCGTCCAGACGCGCTTCGACGACCCCGACGCCGTGCTCGAGCGCATCGCCAGCGCGCCCGCCGACGAGGTGCAGGACGTGCTGGCCGAGGCCTACCGGCAGCCGATCCGCGAGGACCTGATCGCCGCCCGCATCGAGGCGATCCACGCCGCCGGGTCGAAGGCCGCGGTGGCGGCGACACCCGGCGTGGCTCGCAAGTTCGGACCGTTCAGCGCGGAGCACGGCGCGGACCTGTTCCTCGTCCAGAGCCAGGTCTCGTCCGCCCGTCACATCGCGACCGAGTACGACCCGTTGTCGCTCGCGGAGTTCACCCGGTACATGCCGATCCCGGTCGCGGTCGGCAACACGACCAACGCCGACGCGGCCTTCGCGCTCATGGAGCAGGGTGCCGCCGCGGTCTTCGTCGGCGTCGGGCCGGGCGCCGCCTGCACGACCCGCGAGGTCCTCGGGATCGGCGTCCCACAGGTGACGGCCATCAGCGACGTCGCGGCCGCGAGGGACGCCTACGCCAAGGACACCGGGCGCTACGTCCCGGTCGTCGCCGACGGCGGCATGCGCCGGGGCGGGGAGCTGGCGAAGGCCATCGCCGCCGGGGCGGATGTCCTGATGCTCGGGTCGCCGCTGGCTCGCGCCCAGGAGGCCCCCGGCCGCGGCACCAACTGGGGGATGGCCGCCCCGTCGCCCACGCTGCCGCGCGGGACGCGGATCACGGTCGGGACCGTCGGCACGCTGGAGCGCATCCTGCTCGGTCCGGCGCACGTCACCGACGGCAGCGAGAACCTCGTCGGCGCACTCCGGCAGTCGATGGCCGCGCTGGGTGCGCGGACGATCGGGGACATGCAGCGCGTCGAGATGGTCTATGCCCCCTCCACCCAGACCGAGGGCAAGTCGTGGCAGCGAGGGCGCTAGGACAGCGTCGCCCGCACGATCGGCACCACCCTTCCGCACTTGCGTTCGCCGTCATCGTCCTGACGGTCCTCGCCGCCTGCACGCCGATGGGGCGGGCCGGCTGGACGTATCCCCCGGGCGGTGGCCCGGTGACCGCCGGCGGCGGCAGCCCCGCACCATCCGGCGAACCATCGGCCGAGCCGACGGGGGGCGCCGGACCGGGCGAGTCGCCGGCACCGTCTCGAGGCGCGCCGACCGCGACCGGGTTCGTCGAGAAGTCCTCGGCGGACTGCCCGGACAGCCGGTTCACCTGCGTGACGCTGTCGGTCCCGAAGGACCACTACGGACCCGCCGACGGCCCGACCTGGGACGTGACGTACGCCATCCAGCGCGCGACGGGGACCCGCCTCGGGACGTTCGTCGTCATCACCGGCGGCCCGGGCTCGTCGGGCATCTCGGTGGCCGACGGCTACACCGACGCCTACCCGACCTCGATCACCGAGGCCTATGACATCGTCTTCATGGACCAGCGCGGGATCGGCATGTCCGGGCCGATCCAGTGCGTCGACGCCGCCGCGGTCTACTACTCCTCGACGGCACGGGCCCAGGATCCTGCGCAGCGTGACGCGGTCGCCGCCGCGGCCAGGACGTTCGCGACGGATTGCGTCGCCGAGGCAGGGATCGCCGCCGCTGACCTCCCGCTCTACGCGACGACGCAGGCCATCGAGGACCTCGAGGCGATCCGCGCGCACCTCGGCGTCGATCGCCTGCATCTCTACGGCGAGAGCTACGGGACGCAGTTCGTCCAGCTCTACGCGGCAGCCCACCCGGACCGGATCGCCGCGCTCTTCGTCGACGGCCCGGTCGACCTCTCGGTCGAGGGCATCCCGTACTACGTCGAGGCCGCCCGGTCGGCCGAGGACACCCTGGTCGCGACGCTCCAGGACTGCACCATCGACGAGGCGTGCGCCGCGGATGTCGAGGGTGGAGACGCGCTGGGCGCCTACGACGCCCTCCGTCGCGCGCTCGAGACGGCGCCGATCCCGTTCGACTTCCCGACGGCGACCGGGGCGACCATCCGCCGGGAACTGACGTGGGCCGACCTCGAGAACGCCGCGTTCGGGTACGTCTACAGCCCGGGCGACCGATCGCTGCTGCTGCGCGCCATCGCCGCGGCATCGAACCAGAACTACGTGCCGCTCGCGCGAGCCGCGTACGAGTCGATCGGGGTCGACCCGGAGACGCTCGAGGCGGAGGATGACCCGACATGGTCGGACGCCATGTACTACGCCGTCGAGTGCCAGGACTACTCGTTCTACCCGGAGGGTGGCACGCCAGAGGAACGGCTGGACGCGTGGCTGGCCGACGGTGCGGCGAGCGGGATCAACACGCTCAGGATGGGCACCAGCTTCTACGGCGACCTGCCTTGCCTGTACTGGCCGAGCGCGACGACCCGGACCGACCGGCCAGCTCCACTCCAGGATCTGCCGTACCCCGTCTTCGTCCTGACGTCGACCACCGATCCGGCGACCCCGATCGCCAACGGCATGCGCATCTTTTCGCGCCTCGACGACGCCTACTTCTTCCAGACGGTCGGCGGTCCACACATCATCTTCGGCTGGGGGGTCGACTGTCCGGACCAGGCGATCGGCGAGTACCTGGGCTCCGGCTCCCTGCCGGACGCCCGCGTCGTGACCTGCGCAGGGGACGTCGCCGACGCATTCGTGCCGCTGGCGGCCGAGACACCCGGCGAATACGGCGACGCGCTCGAGCTCCTGCAGTCGCTCGACGACCAGCTGTTCACGACCAACGACTACACCTATCGGCTCGACGAGGAGCCACTCGCCGTGGGGTGCGACTTCGGCGGGACGCTGACGTACACGCCGACCGACGTCGGGACGGATCTGGCCCTGGAGGCATGCGCGTTCACGCCTGGACTGCCGTTCACCGGATCCGGATCCGCCGACGACGAGGCGGGCACGTTCGAGATGGACGTCCGGCGGGGCGGCGACGCGCTGCACTACGAGCGCGACGCCGAGGGCGGCGTGAGCGCGACCGGGACCTACGCCGGGTCACCCGTGGACCTGGAGGGCTAGGTCTGGTCCCAGACGACCCCAGCGACGCCCGCTCGATGGCGGATGCGCTCGTCTGGCACGGACGAGTGGCGATGCTCACCACGACCGGCCGGCGAAGCGGCCTGCCACGCGAGGTCGTTGTCGGCTACGTCGAGGAACCCGATGGCGCGTTGCTCATCGCCGCCACCGAGCCCGCCGCCTCGTGGGCGCTGAACCTCCTCGACGACCCGCGCTGCGAGGTCGAGATCGGTGACCGACGCTTCCGGGCCCTCGCCGAGGCGCTTGAGAGCGCGGACCACGCCCGGGCGGTGCGCGAGTTGATCCTGCGCTACGGCACGCCCTCCGAGGGGCTCGGGCGCGGTCCGTCGTTCCGTCTTCGACCGGGCGACGGGGACGTCGGCTGATGGCCATCGCCGTCACGGTCGAATCGACCATCGCGCGGCCACCCGACGAGGTATTCGCCGCGATCGCGGATCTCGACGAGTGGCCGAGCTGGCT
>DATBMM010000293.1:0-2906 GCA_036554825.1 Candidatus Limnocylindrales bacterium | reverse complement strand
GACACGCGGGAACGCGCAGCCTATCGTCATGAGCGGCCAGATCCTCCCGAAGGGCATCGTCATCCGGCCCATCCGCCGGACGGACCACGACGGGCTGGAACGGTTCTACGCCGGTCTGTCGCCCGACTCGCTCGACGCCCGTTTCCATGCCGCGACGCGCGGCATCGGCGACCGCCAGGCGCGATCGTTCTGCGGCCCTGATCATCGCCATCGCGAGGGTTTTGTAGCACTCGAGCGCCGGCGGCTCGGCCCGGATGACATCGTCGGCCACCTGTGTCTCGAGCCTATGGACGGCACCCCGGACCTCGAGGTCGCGGTGGCAGTGGCAGACGCCTGGCAGCACCGGGGCATCGGGCGGGCGCTGTTGACGGCAGCCATCGAGTGGGCCGCTGCCCATCAGGTGACGCGCCTCCGGGCGGACGTCCGGTGGAGCAACTCGGCGATCCTCGGGCTCCTGCGCTCCATCGAGCGGCCGGTGTGCATCGGGGCCGGCGTCGAGGGCGACCTCGAGGCCGTCATCGAGGTCGGGCAGGAGCTGCCTGCAGCCGCCTGACCGGGGAGGGGCGCGAAGAACGCGCGAGCCGTGTGACTCGCGCGTCCTGATCGGCGGGGTCAGCGAGCGACGATGACGGTCGCGTCGGCGTTCGTGGCGACGTGCTCCGAGACGCTGCCCTGGAGGATCCGCCCGAGCGTCCCGAGTCTGCGCGATCCGATCACGATCGTGTCGAACTTGCCAACCGCGGCGATCTTCTCGATCTCCTTGGCTGGATCTCCGGCCGGCTCGATCAGCTCGGCCTCGATGCCGTTCTGCGCGAGCAGCTGACGAGCCTCGAGGAGCTCCCGATCGTGGACCGATCGGTCGTCCCACGGATCCACGGGCGATCGCCCGGGATGGGTCGGCACGACGCTGACGACCGACAGGGTCGCGTCGAACCGCTTCGTGAGGTCGATGGCGATGTCGAGTGCCCGCATCGCAGGCTCTCCGCCGTCGTACGCGAGCAGGATGTGCTTCATCTTCGACTCCTCGTCACTCCGCCCCTGCCGGCGATCCGGGGCTCGGCGCCGCGACAGGATGGCGCCGGACCCCTCGGGGGCGCCCTACGGTCCGTGTCGGGCCGCTTGAACGCCCGTCAGGGTGATGGTCGATGCGCCGAGGCGGCCCCGACAGGGCCGGCTGGCCCGAAGTCAGGGGCGATCCGGCACGGCGGTCGGACCGACGCGGAGCGTGCGACCGACGTCTGCCAGCAGCTCGGCTCCCTGGTCCCAAGCGACGGGATGGTCGCGTCGGAGACGCGACGCCTCAGACCGCACGGTCACGGCGAACGGTCGGAGTTCGAGCGCGGCGATGGGCATGCCGCGGTCGCGGGTCTCGGCATCCCGGATGAACGCCGCGTAGCGGGCCAGCGGCGTCGCCTCGGCCAGAAGGGTCTCGAATCCGGGAACGTAGTCAACGGTGACGAGCAGGCGGCCGAAGAAGGCCCCGACAGCGTCCGCTCCCTCGTCCCACGCCTGTGAATGGCCTCCCCGCCGGAGGATCGGAGCGGATGAGGTGATCGCGACGATCACGGTGTCGTCGACGAGGTCCGCGTCGCACCGTCCGCCGAAGCTGACGTAGCTATTCGACACGCTGAGTCGGTCGAGGATCCGGATCTCCCCCCAGGACACCTCATACGAGGTCGGCATCGGTGTGCGCCTCGTGACGGTCTGATGCATGCCGCGACCGTTCTGCGTCGCCCAGAACTCGACGACCTCGGGGTCGTAATGGCGGAGGGTGGGTCGATCCCTGAGCGCAACGATGAGTGACGCGGGGCCTGGCCGATCGGGCAGATCCGGGTCGGCCAGGAAACCCCATGGGGCGAGCCGGCGCGCGGCTCTCTCCAGACCCGCGGCCGGTTCGATGGTTCGTGGATCCGACATCGACGCGTCAGATCCGCGCTGCGTGCTGCCCGAACGGGCTGCTTCCGGTGATGAACCGCGCCACGATGGCGGCGCCGATCCCACCGACGAGACCGCCGAGCAGCGCCTCGTCGAATGCCAAACCGTCGACGATCGGCTGGATCTCATCGATGGTCGCCGTCGCGAAGACCACCTCGCTCATGTACAACCCACCGACGAACCAACCGAGCGCACCCACGAGCCACAGCCAGGGCGTCTCGGCCCGACCGCCGATCTGAGCGACCAGCCCGAAGGCCAACGAGAAGATGACCAGGATCCCCAAACCGGTGAGTCCGAGGTCGTACTGCATGGCGTCCGCCCTCCTTTCATGTCGTCGGACGCGTCCGACACCATGGTCCAGGGGGTCTGGTCGCGGCACCAGTGCCGTCCGGCACAGGTAGGGACCGCCGAACGGGCCCTGATCCGGCCCTCGCCGCTCGTGGGTCGAAGCAGGACGACTCCACCAGCCCGGCGGCACTGCGCCGACGCATGCACAGGGCGTGTCCGGCCGCGAAGCGGGACCGTCCGAGGGGCCGGCCGGCTCGGGCGTTGGTGACTGATGGCCCGTGATGCCACGCGCTGTGGTCGGCACGATCGGACCAAGGAGTCGAGCATGGATGCACCGAGGTTCCGGGGACGCGCGCGCGGCCATGAGCGCAGATTGCGGATCGAGGCCGGGCAGGTCGTGTGCCCGCGCCGCGGCATCGCGGACATCGAAGAGTGCTGGATCTGCCCCCAGTACCGAGGGCTGAGTGAGGGTCGTTCCGAGTCCCTCGTCTGCGGCCTTCCCGAGGAAACATTGGCGAGCGCGGTCTGGGCACTCGATCACGGCGTGCTCGGGAACACTCGGTAGTCGGCGATGACCGATCGATCCGATCCCACCATCGACGATCTCGTCGACCGGATGCTGCCCGGTCTGTCGCCGGCATCACGCCGGAGACTGGCTGCGATCGGCCGCGACGAGCGACCCG
>DATBMM010000285.1:0-5419 GCA_036554825.1 Candidatus Limnocylindrales bacterium | reverse complement strand
GATGCCGTCGACCGTGGACTGGCCCGTCCCGTACCGGTTGTCGAACAGGTGCTTGGTCTGCGCCTCGTTGACGGCGACGACCGGGAAGCCGAGGGCGCCGTCGGCGGCCATCGCCTTGAGCCGGATCACGCCGGTCGTCGTTTCCTCGGTGCCGGCGAGGACCTCCGTGACCTGGTCGGGCCGCTCGCTGTGGAGCAGCGACACGAGGTCACAACCGTCGTCCATGGTGATCAGCGGGTGGGTGTCGGCCACCGACTTGAGGTGGTCGTAGTAGGTGTCGCGGTCCTCCCCGCGCCGGGCGAAGGTGGCGATCCCGTATGCCGTGACGAGGGCGGCAGCGACGTCATCCTTGGTCGACAGCGGGTTCGAGGCGGCCAGCACGACCTCGGCGCCACCAGCCTTCAGCGTGCGCATCAGGTTGGCGGTCTCGGTCGTGACGTGCAGGCAGGCGCCGATGCGCATCCCCTCGAGCGGCCGATCGCGCTCGAACCGGTCGCGGATGAGCCGCAGGACCGGCATCTCGCGCTCGGCCCACTCGATCCGCCGGACGCCTTCGTCGGCCAGGCCGAGATCGGTCACGTCGTGGGCGGGCAGGATCGCTTCGGCGGTCATCGGCGGTCGGTCTCCTTGCGTGCGAACAGTCGGCGCAGCGGGGCGGTGATGTCGGCCCACGGCGGGCCGAGGCGATGAATGAGGCGCTCCTCGAACCGCGCGTGCTCGCTGTACCCGAGGTGGCGGTACGCGTTGATCGCCGGGGGGTTGTCGGCACGGACGTTGAGGACGACCTGATCGCACGTGCGCAGCAGCTCGGCGGTGACCGCGCCGGTCACCGCCGTCGCGAAGCCGCGCCCGCGGTAGTCCAGGTGCGTGAGCACGTTGCCGACGACCGCGAGGCGCGCGGTCGGGCTCACGACGTGGGTGCCCGCGGCCGCCACGAGCCGGCCGTTGACCCGCATCCCGTAGTACACGCCGTCGGCGATCGCCGTCGCCGGCAGCCATGAGGCGAAGCCGAGCTGGTACAGCCGGTTGAGCTCGCCGATCTCGACCGGCAGCAGCCGCTGGACCGTCGCCGGATACGGCCTGAAGCGCGCCCGGTCCACCCACATGCGCACCATCTGCGGCCCGGGATCGACCCGGTACTGCGTCTCGATGGCGGTGACCATCTCGGGGCGGGCG
The DNA here is from genome assembly GCA_036554825.1 of Candidatus Limnocylindrales bacterium. GTDB lineage: Bacteria > Chloroflexota > Limnocylindria > Limnocylindrales > CSP1-4 > SPCO01. The sequence continues at coordinate 4,243 of DATBMM010000285.1, read as the reverse complement.
GCGATGTAGGCGGCCCTCGGCCGGATGACGTCGCGGAGCACCGCGGCGATCCCGTCGGTCCGGCCCATCACGAACAGCGGCTGCGGGGTCGGACCCGTGTATTCCAGGCCGACGGCGACCAGATCCTCCCCGTCGAACGCCGCGCCCCAGCGGGTCCGGCTGAACTCCCGGTCCTCGAGATCGCACAGGGCGTAGGCGGCATACAGCCGGTCCTGCCCGAGGAACGCGCGCAGCGCGTCGCGGTCCGTCGTCTGGCGGGCGACCGTCAGCGATCGACGGCCGACGGCGACGGTCGCCATCAGCCGCCTCCCGCGAGCGCAGCGAGACCGGGGGTCGTCGCGCGCCGCCGCGCCCGAGCCGCCACGGCCTCGGCGAGCGGCGTCTCGTACGGCGGCCGAAGCACGCCTTCGTCGGTGATGATGCCGCTGATCAGCTCGGCCGGGGTGATGTCGAACGCGGGGTTGCGTGCCGCCGTCTCCGGCGGGGCGAGGCGCACGCCCCGGACGTGGAGCACTTCGTCGGGCGAGCGCTCCTCGATCGGGATGTCGTCACCGGTGGCGGTCCCGAGGTCGATCGAGCTCACAGGGGCTGCGACGTAGAACGGGATGCCGTGGCGGGCGGCCAGGACGGCCAAGGTGTACGTCCCGATCTTGTTGGCCGTGTCCCCGTTCGCGACGATCCGGTCGGCCCCGACGATCACCGCGTCGACTTCGCCGCGCGCCATCAGGTGCCCGGCTGCGGCATCGGGGATGAGGCTGTGGGGCACGCCGGCCTGAGCCAGCTCCCAGGCGGTGAGCCGGGCACCCTGCAGGTACGGTCGCGTCTCGTCGACCCAGACGTGGATGGATCGCTCCGCGTTGTGGGCGGCCTGGACGACACCGAGCGCCGTCCCGAACTGGCCACACGCCAGCGGCCCGGTGTTGCAGTGGGTCAGGAGGTGGAGCGGGCGGTCCTCCGGGAACTCGAGTGCGTCGAGCCCGAAGACGGCCAGCCGGCCGTGGTCCTCGGTCGCCTCGAAGACGATCGCATCGGCCTCCGCGCGGATGGCGGCCGCGATCGCGTCACCGTCCTCGGACAGGTCGCCGACCGCCTCGTACGCGGCCATCACCCGGTCCACCGCCCAGCCGAGGTTGACAGCGGTCGGTCGCGAGTTGCGCAGGACGTTCGCGGCGCCGCGCAGGGTCGCGCGGCGGGCGTAGGGGCGCGTGCTGGCATTCGCCTGGGCGGTCAGGGCCATGCCGATGGCCGCGACCTGGCCGATCGCCGGCGCCCCGCGGACGATCATCTCGCGGATCGCGTATCCGACCTGCGCCGCCGACTTGGCCGCGAACTCCTCGAGCGCATCGGGCAGCTTTCGCTGGTCGACGATGTAGAGGATCCCGTCGTCCTCGCGGAACGGCGTTCGGAAGCCGGTCGGCGGGGCCGGGACGGCCGGCCTGGGGGGCGGCGTCGCCGCGTACGCCCCGGGGTCGAGGATCGCGGTGGCGGCTTCGGCGGACGCACGCTGGAGAGCCTGGGCCGCCCCGACGACGGTGGCCGCCCCATGCACGACGTCACCGGCGAACTGCCGGAAGAAGCGTCGTCGGGCGAGGTCGGCGCCCCCCGCGGGTGTGGTCTCGATCGGCGTCGCGTCGGACGGAGGCGTCGATGGCGTGGCGGGCTCAGCGGCCGGGGCGTCGCGATCGGTGCGTTCGGTGTCGGACACGGGATCGATCGATGGCGCGGGGATGGATGCGGACCGGCTCAGTACTTGATGACGCTGGTGACGCGGCGCCCTTCGAGGCGCTCGCGGCCCTTGAGGAACTCGAGCTCGACCAGGAAGGCGAGGCCGATGACCTCGCCCTTGAGCCGCTCGATGAGCTCGATCGTGCCCTTGACCGTGCCGCCGGTCGCCAGCAGGTCGTCGACGATCAGGACCTTCTGGCCGGGCTGGACCGCGTCGCGATGGATCTCCAGGGTGTTCGACCCATACTCCAGCGCGTATTCGACGGTGATCGTCTCGGCCGGCAGCTTGCCGAGTTTGCGCACGGGCACCAGGCCGGCATCAAGCTGATAGGCCATCGGCGCACTGAAGATGAAGCCGCGCGACTCCATGCCGACCACGAGATCGACCGGCTCGTCCGCATACGGCTCGAGCATGAGGTCGATGGCCTCCTTGTAGGCGGCCGGGTCCTTCAGCAGGGTCGTGATGTCGTAGAACAGGATGCCCGGCTTGGGGAAGTCTGGGATCTCGCGGATCCGTTCGCGCAGCGCCTCGGCGGACATCGGGATCGGTCCTCCCTCGATCGACGTGGTGGTCCGCGGACGTAGGTGCGGGGTACGGAGTCGGACCGGCCGAAAGTCTACCCCAGTGCGACGGGTCGACCCATCGACGCCGCGACGTTTCGCCCCGTCAGGAACCCGGCGCGACCGCGACCCCGGTCACCCGCTCCCCCACGTTCGCCGAGTGCAGCCGACCGCCGATGACCACGCCGAGCAACGTCACCGCGGCCGCCACGCCGAAGCCGATCGCGAGACCGACCGCCGGGTCGCCGGTGCCACGCACGGACGCCGCGACCAGCGCGCCGGTGATCCCGGTGCCCAGCGCCGTCCCGAGGGAGTCGGTCAGTGAGATCGCGGCCGACGCCCGGCCCTGCTCGGCCGCCGGCGCCTCCTTGAGCACGATGAGCGCCAAGGGCGAGTAGGCGAGGCCCATCGCGTAGCCGGCCACCGCAAGGGTCGGCACCGCGATCCACGGCGAGATGCTCGGCAGCAGGACCAGCGCGAAGCTGGCCAGCCCGGCGACGAGCACCACGAGGCCGATCCGCACGAACCAGGCCGGCTCGTGGCGGGACGAGAGATGTGCCTGGGTCCACGAGCCCGCCGTCCAGCTGATCGTGGCGGCGGTCAACGCGATGCCGGCTTCGACCGCGCGAAGCCCGCGCCAGTCGACCAGCGCCAGGGCCACGTACGCGTCGACCGCGAAGAACGCGAACGTGATGATGCCGCGCATCAGCACGGCTGCCGGCAGCCCGCGCGCCGCGCGGAGCGTGCCGACCGGTGTGAGCCGTCGCAGCGCGAAGATCGCGAGCAGGGCGCCGATGATCCCCAGCGTGAGGAGCAGGATCGGTTCGCCACTCGTCAGGCCGGCGAGTAGCAGCCCGGTGCCGAGCGCGACGACGATCGCGAGCGGCGCTCGGTCGCGAAGGGTCGCGGCGTTCGCGGCATCGTCGGGATCGGGGCCGATGCTCCGCACGGCCGGGAACGCGATCGAGGCCGACAGGACGATGAGCGGCAGCAGGCCGAGGAACACCCAGCGCCAGCCGGCGACCTCCCCCACGATCCCGGCGAGCGCGGGGCCGAGCACGCCGGGAAGGACCCAGGCGGTCGAGAGCGTCGCGAACATCCGTGGACGCAGATGCTCGGGCAGGCTGCGGCCGATCGCGACATAGGCGATCGGCGGCACCGTGCCGGCGCCGAGACCCTGCAGGAAGCGGGCGGCGACCAGGACCGGCATCGACGGGGCGAGGCCGCCGACGATCAGCCCGATGGCGAACAGGCCGATGCCGACGGCGAACGGTCCGCCCAGGCCGCGCCGATCGATGAGCCCACCGACCACGACGATGCCGATCAGCGAACCGAGCATGAACGCGGTGAACACCCATCCGTAGAGCTCGATGCCGCGCAGCTCGTCCGCGACGATGGGCATGATCGTGGAGACGGCCAGTGCCTCGAACGCCACGAGCGTGATGGTCAGGACGAGGCCGACCGTGAGGCTCCGTCGACCGGCGGACCAGAGGCCACCGTCGTGCTCGTGGGTGGACGTCGGTTGGCTGAGTGCCATGGTCCAAGTGTGCCGCGCCCGCTCGATCCGCGCCTCGGCGGTCCGTCGAGTGCGGCTACGTCAAGCGTCGCGGTGGTCGGCCTGCTCGGCCAAGCACGATCGGAACATACCGATGTTCCAATCGACCGCCGAAACCCGCCTAACGACCCGCTCCACAGCCGTTTGGAACCTCTCCATGTTCCATTCCACGATCGGATGGGGCTTTTCGGCCGTTCCTGGGACTCTCCCGGCCAGCTCGCCGGTCGCTTGGAACATCGGGGCGTTCCAGATGCGGCCAACTCGCCCGATCTTCATGCTCTTGGCACATACCGCGTTACGACCGGCGGCTGAGCGGGCAGAGGTCGGCATCTCAGCCGCCGTCTGTAACCTCGCCACGTTCCAAACGAGAGTGCAGCGCGGCTCGAACACGAGCACAAAGGT
>DATBMM010000284.1:0-3758 GCA_036554825.1 Candidatus Limnocylindrales bacterium | reverse complement strand
TCGGTGTGGGCCATCGTGATCGGCGGCTTGCCGAGCACCCGCCGCGCGGAGTCGCCCCGGCCGATGCCGAGGTCCATCCGCCCATCGCTGATCTCGTCGAGGACGGCCAGCGACGAGGCCGTGACCGACGGCTCACGCGTCCCCGGGTTCGTGACGCATGTTCCGAGGCGCATGCCGGTCGTGGCCTGCGCCATCAGCGTCAGCAGGGGATAGGGGTCGCGCCAGAGGACGTGGCTGTCGAAGAGCCAGCCGTAGTCGAAGCCTGCGGCCTCAGCCCGGCGCGTGAGCGCCAGCGTCCGGTCGATGTCGTGCTCTGGCTTGAGCGTGAACCCGAACTGCATGGCCGCTACTCCCGGAAATGCATCGGCTCGGCTGTCCTCCTCCAGACAGCCGAGCCGGCGCGGATGATAGCGCCTGGCGGCGTATCAGGCGACGCCCGCCTACGGCCGCGTCAAGTCCTCGTACGCGTCGGGCCGGCGGTCCCGGTAGAACTGCCAGGTGTTGCGGACCTCGGCGATCTTATCGAGATCCAGGTCACGGACGATCAGCTCCTCCTCGTGGGCATCGCCCACCTCGCCCACGAACTGTCCGCGCGGGTCGACGAAGTAGCTCTGGCCGTAGAAGTCGTCGTCGCCGAACTCCTTCTCGATCCCGACCCGGTTGATGGTCCCGACGTAATAGCCGTTGGCCACCGCATGGCTCGGCTGCTCGATCCGCCACAGGTACTCGGACAGGCCGCGTGACGTCGCCGACGGGATGAACACCATCTCCGCCCCGTTCAGCCCGAGCGCGCGGGCCCCCTCGGGGAAGTGGCGGTCATAGCAGATGTACACGCCGACCTTGCCGACCGCGGTCTCGAACACCGGATAGCCCAGGTTGCCGGGTCGGAAATAGAACTTCTCCCAGAAGCCCTTGACGTGCGGGATGTGGGTCTTGCGGTACTTGCCGAGATACGTCCCGTCCGCGTCGATGACGGCCGCGGTGTTGTAGTAGATGCCGGACGCCTGCGCGTCCTCCTCGTACATCGGGGCGATGACGACCATGCCGGTCTGCTTGGCCAGGTCCTGCATCCGCTTGGTCGTCGGGCCGTCGGGGATGAGCTCGGTGTAGCTGTAGTACTGGGCGTCCTGCACCTGGCAGAAGTACGGGCCGTAGAAGAGCTCCTGGAACAGGATCACCTGCGCGCCCTGCTTCGCCGCTTCGTGGGCACGCTCCTCGTGCTTCTGGATCATCGATTCCTTGTCGCCGGTCCAGCTGGCCTGGACGAGCGCCCCTCGGACGATTCGCGGCATGTTCGACATCCCTCTGGTCGGGTCGTGGCAGCTAGGAGAGGGGAGGGTACACCTCCGTCGGGCGCGGTTGCAGCGAGCATGGCCGTCGCCGTCCGCCAGTTTGTAACGGGGCTGGCAGCCCGACCGTCCCATGCTCCCCGGGTGATCGCCCCGAGCCGTCCACCCATCGCCGTCGAGCCGCCCCGCACCGCCGTCCGGCGTGGCCGCCGGGCCGCGGCTGCCGAGCGCCTGGGCATCGTCGGTTTCCTCGCCATCTTCGGTCTCGTCCGGGCACGGCGGAGCGACGCCATCGACCTCGCCGTGACGATGAAGCTGCAGCGCTGGAAGCAGCCGTGGCTCGGCCGCCTGATGGCGGCCGTGTCGTGGCCGGGGTTCCCGCCGCAGAGCCGCCTCATCCCGCCGACCGTCATCGCCGGCTTGCTGCTGGCCCGCTTGCCGCTCGAGGCACTCGGGATGATCGGTGCCTGGGGCACGGCCCTGCTCGCATCGATCGTCAAAGCGCTGATGCGCCGCCCGCGGCCGGTCGCCGGGGTCGACATCCGGGTCATCGCCGCACCGCTCGGCGGGTCCAGCTTCCCGAGCGGTCACACGATCACGTACGTCGGGCTGTACGGGTTCCTGGCCTATCTCGCCTACACGCTCCTTCGGCCCGTCTCGCTCGGACGGGCGGTGGTCGCTGGGCTCCTGTCACTGGTCGCCCTGGTCGGCCCGAGCCGCGTCCATCAAGGCCACCACTGGTTCACCGACGTGACCGCGTCGTACCTGCTCGGGATCAGCTACCTGCTGGGTCTCACACGCCTGTACCGGGGTCTCAAGGCGCGCGGCACGCGCGAGCCGGCGTGAGCGGGCGCCAGGCCGCGGCGACGGCCAGCGCAGCGCAGGCAGGGCGGGTCCTCGTCGTGTGGAACCCGTCGGCCGGTCTACGCACGGGGCTCCAGCCTGGCGGCTCGGCCGATGAGCTGCGCGAGATCCTGGAGCAGCACTCCGTCCTCGCCGACATCGCCGAGCCGACCGACGAGGTCGAGGCCCGGGCCATCGTCCGTCACGCCGTCGCCGACGACATCGACATCGTCGTCGCCGCGGGCGGGGACGGGACCGTGCACCTCGTGGCCGAGGGCCTCCTCGGGACGACCACCGCGCTCGGCATCCTGCCGCTCGGTCGGGTCATGAACATCGCTCGCGCGCTCGGGATCGGGCGCGATCTCGATGAGGCTGCCGAGATCCTGGCGACCGGCGTCATCCGCGACATCGACACCGGGGAGGCGGTGACCGCCGACGGCCGGGTCGTGCCCTTCCTCGAGGCCGGCTCGGTCGGTCTCAACGCGGCGATCTTCCGCGAGGTGGTGCGCGCCGACGAAGGCGATGCGCCCTCGATCCTGCGGACCGTCGGCGTGGCGCTCCGGTATCGAGCGGCACGGATGACCATCGAGCTCGACGACGAGACGGTCTCGACACGGGCGCTGATGGTCGCGGCCTCGGTCGGGCCGTACCTCGGGCTCGGCATGACGGTGGCCCCCGATGCGAGGCTCGACGACGGCCGGTTCGATGTGACGGTGTTCCGCAACTACTCGAAATGGGAGCTGCTGCGCCACCTCGCGTCGATCTCGTTCGGCCGGCGGCGGTACGCGCCGAAGGCCACGACCCACCGCGCTGCCGAGGTCCGGATCAGCAGCGTCCATCCGCTGCCGGCACGGGCCGACGGCGCCGACCTCGGGCACACACCAGTCACGTATCGCACCCGTCCGAGGGCGCTCCGGGTCGTCGTTCCCCGCGAGCCTCAGTCGACGACCGAGTCCTCCACGGACGGCTCGGTCCGGCGGCGCATGTAGTACTCGGTGAACTCGCGGCACCGGCCGTCCTCGTCGAACCGGCACACGAAGACGTTGGCGAACTCGCGGTCGACGGCCGAGCGGTCGTCGGTCAGGTAGCGCGTGCGGCCATGGGCGACGAAGACGTCGCCATCGACGGCCAGGACCTCGTAGTCGGCCTCCCAGGACCCGGGATCGTCGGGATCGTCGAGCCATGACTCGATGACCGCGTTGCGACCGACGACCGCCTCGCTGAACGGATCGAAGGCGTAGCGGACGTCGGCGCTGAACAGGTCACCGACGGCCACCGCGTCGTTGAGGCGCCATGCGTCGACGTAGCGCTGGAGCCAGGCACGGAACCCGGCGCGATCCATGGTCTCCTCCGCTCGTGGTCGGGTCGTCGTGGAGACGGTAGCACCGGTGCCGCGACGCGGTACCGCCCCACCGCCCGGATGTGCTGTAATCCGGTCTCGCGCCCGCGGCGTGCGACGCTGCCGCGCAGAGGAGGAGCCATGGGTATCGGCACCGCGTCCGAGGCGATGACGACCGAGGAGATCGTCGCCCTCAACCGCGCGCACACGTTCTTCTCGTGGTCGGTCCAGGGTGCCGTCGACCCCATCGTGATCGACCGCGCCGAGGGCGTCTGGCTGTACACCCC
>DATBMM010000257.1:0-1583 GCA_036554825.1 Candidatus Limnocylindrales bacterium | reverse complement strand
GGCGGATCAGATGGAGCTCTTCCATCCGAGGCTCCTTCGCCCGCGTCGCGGCGGTCGCCGACGGACGGGTGTTCGTGACGGCGTGGCAGGGCGATCGGGGCGGCCGGGTCCTCGCGTACGGGCTCGGCCCAAGCAGGCCGTTCATCCGAGAAGATCGGTAAGGGGTATGGCATGGGCACGCGCGGTCGACCGCTCGCGCTAGGCATCGTGATCGCGCTGGTGGCGGCGGTCTGGTCCATCGCCGCGATCCGGCAGGAAGACGTCGCGACCGGCGGGGAATTCGTCCCGACGACTGCCGCCGAGGGATGGACGGTCGTATACCGATACCCGCGTGAGGGCAGCGCGCTTCTGGGCATCGATGCTCGCACATCGAGAGATGTCTGGGCTGTCGGCGGCGTAGGCCCGTTCGACAGATCGAGGGTCGTGGCCGTTCGGTGGGACGGGAGTCGCTGGCATCAGACTCCTTCGTGGCAGCCGTCGAGCGGGTACACGAGCCTCCATGACGTGCAGGCGTTCGCGCCCGACCTCGCCTGGTCGGTCGGGAGGGTTCGCAACGGCGCGCTCGCGCTGCGCTGGAACGGCGTCAGGTGGCAGAGGGTGCGCCTGACCCGCGCCGTTTCCGTCAGCGCCGAGCTGAGGGGGCTCGACGACATCGAGGGCCTGCGCGCGCTGTGGGCGGTCGGCCGGAGCCATCGCCAAGTACTGATCCTGCGCTGGAACGGCTCGAGGTGGCGTCGGATGAACGCCCCCGATCTGCCGAACTCCATCCTCTACGACGTCGTGTCGGTCTCTCGGACCACTGCGTTCGCGGTGGGTGAGGCCGGCGGCTCGAGCTTGATCATGCGCTGGCATCGCGGCGACGGCTGGCGCGTGGTTGCCGACCCAGTGTTCGCGGACGCCCGTCTCATGGGCGTCGCCGCGAGTCGGGGCCGGGTCGTGGCGGTTGGCTATCGCGAGGGACCTCTGCTGCTGGAGCGCACCGGGACCGGCTGGCGCGAGGTGCCGTGGGAGTGGCCCGGAGAGACCTTCTTCCTGACCGGCGTCGCCGGACGCCTGGACCGGTCCGGTAACGTAACGTTCTGGGTGGTCGGATCTCGGTACCTGGCCGACGGGCGGATCCGCCCGTTCGTGCTTCGCGGCCGGAGCGGCCGGTGGGCCGCGATGAAGGTCCCCTCGCCCGGCCCGTTCAGCGGACTCTCCGCCGTCACCGCGACGTCCGGGTGGGTGTGGGCCACGGGCGACGACGGCGAGGGCGACAGTGTCACCGGCCTCGTGATGCGCGGTCCCACGACCCTGACCACATCGCCCGACAGGGTCACCGTCTCTTCCGTCGGATGAAGGGCTCCCGCGTGGGGTCGAGCTGCTGATGGAGGGCTCGGTAGGAAGTGACGATGGGGTCAACGAAAGGGGTTCCGCTTCAGAGACGACTGCTCCTCGATCGTGACGTTCTCGGCCTGCGTCCTCTCCGGGCATCGAGGTCTACCGACCGCGGTCGGTCCCGGCCGTCGAGGGGAGTCCGGCCCCTCACGCCGCACCACCACCGGCGCACACTGAGGATGGAAGAAGGTGGGTCCTATGAGAAC
>DATBMM010000252.1:0-3850 GCA_036554825.1 Candidatus Limnocylindrales bacterium | reverse complement strand
TCGCGCGCAGTGGCGCGCCGGCGCGTACCACGACCTCGTCAGCTATTCGATCCTGCGCGAGGACCTCTGACCCATCCCGCGTCGCACACGCGTGCGTGCGCCCGGGCGTGACAGCGCCGCCCCGACGACCGCGCCGGCGCGGGCGGCGGTCGATGGGACCTCGGCCGTCGTGCCCTCACCGGACGCTGGCGTCGTCGCCGTCGAGGTCGAGGTCGTGGTCGATGTGCTCGTGGTCAGCGGCTGGATCGACACGAACCGGTTGTCCCAGATCATCCGCTTCGGCGCGTACCACCACTTCGTGAAGAAGCGCTTGAACTGGGTCACGGTGAGCTTCGTGTTGGGCCGCATGTCGTAGCCGAACGTGCGGTTCTGGAGGCCCCACAACGGGCCGGAGACGCGGACCGAGGTGACCGTGAAGGTCGACGTCTTCAGCGGGTCGGCGGTGGCGGTGAAGCCGTGCAGCACCCAGCCGTGGTTGCCACGCGAGACGGCCACGGCGACCGGCAGGTTCGTCCGGCGCAGCCGCGCGGCGGCCAGCTTGAGTGCCTTAGCGAAGGTGTCGTGGGCCTGGACGCGATAGCGCGAGTCCACGTACCGCCGAAGGCCGATCTCCCAGCCCTTCGGGTCGACGCCGGCCGAGACCGGGAGGCTGTACCGGTTGTGGCGGCGCATGTAGCTGAAGTACTTGCTCTGGTTCGACCGGCTGTGGTCCTGCTGCCCGTACTTGATGTTGCGCATGATCTGGACGTCGGCGGCCGTGCACCACAGCCAGGTCCGTTGTGTCGAGAACACGCCGGAACGGTACAGGTTGATGCCCCCGTTCCAGGTCGGAAGGGCGGCGTCGGCTGGCTGCGCCGAGGCGGCCCAACCCACCGAGACGAGAAGCGCCGCGACCAGCCCGAGGACCGGCCGAAGGCGTCGATGCTGATCGGCCATGCGACCATCCTGCCCCAGGTCGCCGGTTCGTGCCAGCGCGGGGCCCAGGGCGCGACTCAGTTGCGACCGACTTGCCCGGTGCGTCGTGTCACCACACTTACGCGCCGACCGCCAGGGCCCCCAGTCGCTCGGTCAGCCGCAGGTTCTCGGCGTAGTCGATGGGGACCTCGACCAGCGACGGCCCGTCGACCTCGAGCGCGCGCATCAGGGTCGGGTACAGGTCGTCGGCGGTCGCCGGTCGGAAGCCGGCGATCCCGAACGACTCGGCATACGCGACGAAGTCGGGGTTGCCGAACTCGACGGCGAACGGCCGGCCGAACTCGTTGCGCTGCTTCCAGTCGATGAGGCCGTAGCCGTCATCGCGCCACACGACCACGCACACGTTGGCCCCGATGCGCGCCGCGGTCTCCAGCTCCTGGCTGTTCATCAGGAAGCCGCCGTCTCCACACAGCGCGACCACCTTGCGATCCGGATGGACGAGCTTGGCCGCGATCGCGCCGGGGATCGCGATGCCCATCGCCGCGAACCCGTTCGAGATGATGACGGTGTTCGGCTCGTATGCCTGGTACAGGCGGGCGACCCAGATCTTGTGCGCACCGACGTCCGACACGACGATGTCCGACGGACCGAGCGCCCGGCGCAGGTCGACGATCGCGCGCTGCGGGGTGATCGGGTAGGCGGCGTTGCCGCCGTGGGCCTCGAGCTCCGACAGCAGCTGCGTCCGCAGGTCGGCGTGGACGAGGATCTCGCGCGACTCGTGGCGGGCGGTCGCGTCCCGCCCGCCGACGCCCATCGGCAGGACGGCGTCCAGCAGCCGCGACAGCGTCCCGTCGATGTCGCCGACCAACTCGACCGCCGGCTGATAGGCCGCGTCGATCTCAGCCGGCTGCGTGTCGATGTGGATGATCGGCTTGCCGCCGTCCGGGTCCCACGACGACGGCGCGTACTCGACGAGGTCGTATCCGACGCAGATCACGAGGTCCGCCCGGTCGAAGCCGGACAGCACGTGGTCCCTCGCCTGCAGCCCGACCGCCATGAGCGACAGGTGGGAGCGGTCGTCGATCGCGCCCTTGCCCATGAACGTGACGGCCACCGGCACGTGCAGGCCGCGGGCCAGGGCCCGGAGCTCCGGAGCGGCGTTGCGGCGCAGCACGCCGTTGCCGGCGAGGATGAGCGGGCGCTCGGACGAGGCGATGAGGCGCGCTGCGTGGTCGATCGCCTCGTCGGTCGGCTCGGGGAAGTACGCGTGGCCGGGGGTCAGCGGCACGGGCGGCGGCCCGCCGTCGGCCGGCCGGATATCGGTCGCGGCGACGTCCTCTGAGATCTCGATGTGGGTCGGGCCGGGCTTCTCCAGCGTCGCGACCCGGAACGCCTTGCGGACGATCTCGGGGATGGCCCGGATCCGCTCGACCCGGGTGTTCCACTTCGTCACCGGCTCGAACATCCGGACGATGTCGACGACCTGGTGGGCCTCCTTGTGGAGCTTTCCGGCCGCCGCCTGACCGGTGATGGCGACCATCGGCGCACGGTCGAGGTACGCGTCGGCGATGCCCGTCACGAGGTTGGTGGCGCCCGGTCCGAGCGTGCCCATCGCCACGGCCGCGCGGCCGGTGAGCCGGCCGTGGACATCGGCCATGAACGCAGCACCCTGCTCGTGGCGGGTCGTGATGTGGCGGACGCCCTCGTGACGCGACAGCGCATCGAGGATGTCCATCGTCTCCTCGCCGGGCACCGAAAAGACGTAGTCGCATCCTTCCGCCGCCAGGCAGTCGACCAGGAGGTCGGCGGCCCGCCGTGAGCGATCAGGGGTCATGCTCGTAGCGTAGGGCAATAGACTCAGCCGATGAGTCGTCCCCGTCTGCAGGTCCTTGCGCCCGAGCTGATCGACCAGATCATCGACGAGGCGAAACGGGTGCTCGCCGAGGTCGGCATGGAGGTTCGCGGCCCGGAGATGCGGCGCCGCCTGGTCGAGGCCGGCCTGCCGACCCGCGCCGACGGGCGGGTGCTGTTCCCGCGCTCCGTGGTGGAGGCGGCGATCGCCTCCGCGCCCCGTTCCTTCACGTTGTTCGACCGCGATGGCCTGCCGCACGCCGACCTGGGCGAGGATCGGGTGCACTTCGTGCCGGGCTCGTCGGGCCTCAAGACGATGGATCACCGGACCGGCGAGGTGCGCCTCGCCAACTCGACCGACTTCGTCGAGTACGTCCGGCTGGCCGACGGTTTGGCCCACATCGCCTACCTCGCCACGGCGTTCTCGACGAATGACGACATCGAGGCCCAGGTGTCCGACGCGTGGCGGCTCTACATGGTCCTCACCAACTCGAAGAAGCCGGTCGTCTCGGGCGCGTTCACCGAGCACGGCGTGCCCCGCATGGTCGAGATGATGCAGCTCTTCCGGGCCGACCGGGCCGACCTCATCGCGAAGCCGATGTCGATCTTCACGATCACCGCGACCGGCAACTTCCGCTATTCCGAGGACTCCTGCCAGAACCTCATCGACTGCGTCGAGGCGGGCATCCCCGTCGAGATCGTGCCGGTCACGCTGATGGGGCTGATCGCGCCGGTCACCACGGTCGGCGCGACGGTCTTCCACACGGTCGATGTCCTGGCCGGCATCACGATGGCCCAGGTCATCCGACCGGGCGCGCCGGTGCTGTTCGGCGGTGCGCCGGCGACGTTCCACATGAAGATCGCGTCGTCGCCGATGTCGGCGATCGAGGCGATCCAGCTCGACGCGGCGTACATCGCGGTGGCCAAGGCCCTCGAGCTGCCGTGCCAGTCGTACATGGCCCTGTCCGACGGGCCGATCCTCGACGCGCAAGCCGGCGCCGAGACGTTCGGGTCCGCGCTCATCGCCGCGCTGGCCGGGGTCAACTCGGTCTCGGGCCCGGGCATGCTCGACTTCCTGCTGGTG
>DATBMM010000174.1:0-2477 GCA_036554825.1 Candidatus Limnocylindrales bacterium | reverse complement strand
GTCGTAGGTCGACGTGATGATCGACAGGTCGGCCGAAGCCGCCAGCTCGCCGAACTCGGTCACCTGGTCCTGGCCGAGCGCCTTGGTCGGGAAGAGGAACAGCGCCCGAGCCGAGGGATCCTCGGCGATGGCCTGCAGGGCGGGCAGCGCGTAGCAGAGCGTCTTGCCCGACGCAGTCGGCGTGACGACGACGACGTCCTGGCCGGCATGGACGGTCTCGATCGCCTCCGCCTGATGGGTGTAGAGCCTGTCGATGCCGCGCCGCGCGAGGCCCTGCACGATGCGCGGGTCGAGCCACGACGGCATGTCCGCATACGACGCCTCGCGGGGCGGGATCACCTCGTGGTGGACGACACCGCGCGCCAGCGATGGCTCCTCGAGGAGGCGACCGAGCACGGTCGCGGCGTCGGCGGGGGCGTAGGTTCGCATCGGCCAGCGTCTCCGACTTCAGAACACCTGTTCGGAATGAAAGGCAGTCTAGACCGAGCGTCAACCGCACGGATGACAGGTTGGGTGTCACAGCGATGCGGTTGACACTGCAGCTGACCGTAGCTACGCTCCCGCCGATGTCGCGCTCGATCGCCCCGGAGCCGCTCGACGACGCCGCGGAGCTCGATCCCGCCCTCGCCGCCGAGTCGGGGCGACCCACCGTCGATCTCGCCACGCTCCCGATCGTCGGACTGACCCGTCGCCGGATGGCGATGATCGCGAGCGCGATGCTCGCGGCCTGGATCGTCATCGCCTTCGCCCGCCAGGTCGCCGATGCGTCCGCCGCGTCAGGCAGGGCGGAGGACATCGCGACCGCCAACGCGCTGCGCCTGATGGAGGTATCGGCGATGGAGCGGGAGCTCGAGGCGATCGGACGTCAGCGCTTCATCGAGCAGCAGGCGCGGGCATATGGCGTCGGCACCGCCGACGAGATCCCCTTCACCCTCGCCCCCGACGCGCCGCCGCTCACCCCCGACGCACCTGGATCCGCAGCGGTCCGCTTGGGCGCCGAGGGCGAGGACGTGGCGCCCATCGAGCGCTGGCTCACCGTGCTGTTCGGCCCGCCGGACTAAGGCTCGGGGCCGGCCCCTTCGCATCTCGGCGCCTCCAGAACACGACGCGAGAGACCGCGTTCCTGCCACGAACACATCCGGCACGAGCGTGATGGGCTGTGATGCCCAACTGACGATCCGCGCAGCCCGGGCTACTCAGCGTGCACGACATATGGCGGATCGGTTCCTGTGAGGAACGGACCGCGGGTCTGGGCGTCGTGCGGGGTCGCGCGATGAACGCTCGACGCTGGCGGCGGGCTCGGTATCCTGTCGTCCCGACGCGTTCGCGCCGGAGGAGGGGAGGCCCGGGCGCCCGATGATCGACATCCCGGTCGAGGACTTCATCTTCGTCGTCTGCGCGCTCATCGGCGGGGGGCTGCTGCTGATCACCGTCCTCGTCGACGATATCCTCGGCGCTGTCTTCGACTTCGACGTCGGCGGCATCTCGCTCATGCCGTTGTTGCTGTCGTTCGTGTCGATGTTCGGGGTCGGCGGCCTGTTCGCGACCCAGGTCCTCGACCAGCACGGCGGGCAGGCCGCGATCTGGGGCGTCGGCTTCGGGCTCCTCGGACTGGCGGTCGCGTACCTCATCTTCAGCGCACTGCGACGAGCGGAAGCCTCGGCCCCGTTCTCGACCGCGGACCTCGTCGGCCGCGATGCCTACGTCCAGGTGTCGATCCCGGCCGGTCGCTACGGCAGCGTCCTCGTGAGGGCCGAGGGTCAGACCCACGAGTTCAGCGCGACGTCCTCGGTGGATATCGGCGTCGGCACCGTCGCACGCGTGAGCGGCGTCGCCGGCTCCGGCTTGATCGTGGAACCAGCATCGGCCGGGCAGCCGACGACAGCGGAGGGAGAGACCGGTGGTGGATGACATCCTGAACTTCGTCGGGAGCGGCGTGATCCCGATCTTCCTGATCATCATCGTCGCGGTCCTGATCGTCTCGTACATCGGGAGTCGCTACAAGGTCGCCGGCGCGAACGAGGCGCTCATCGTTTCGGGCCAGCGGGATCGTGGGCCCGACGGGCGTCGCAACCTCAAGGTGGTCCGCGGTGGCGGCGTCATCGTGCTGCCGCTCGTCCACAAGGTCGGTAAGCTCAAGCTGACCGCGCGCCAGATCAACGTCAACCTCGCCGACGCCGTCAGCCGCCAGGGAATCAAGGTCGCGGTCCAGGGCGTGGCGACGTTCAAGATCGGCGCGGACGACGAGTCCATCCGGAACGCGGCCGAGCGCTTCCTCGACGCGCAGGAGGAGCAGGTCGACTCGATCGTGAAGAACGTGCTGGAGGGTTCGCTCCGGTCGATCGTCGGTACGCTCACCGTCGAAGAGCTCAACCTCGATCGCCAGAAGTTCCAGCAGGCGGTCCAGGACGCCGCGAAGGGGGACCTCGCGACGTCCGGCCTGCAGATCGACTCGTTCACCATCCAGGCGATCCGCG
>DATBMM010000164.1:0-4403 GCA_036554825.1 Candidatus Limnocylindrales bacterium | reverse complement strand
CGTGACGATCTCGACGATGTCGCCGTTCTTGAGCCGATAGTCGAGCGGCACGAGCCGGTTGTTGACCTTCGCGCCGATCGTCCGGTGGCCGACGTCGGTGTGGATCCGGTAGGCGAAGTCGAGCGGCGTCGCGCCCGCCGGGAGGTCCTTGATGTCGCCCTTGGGCGTGAACACGAAGACCTGGTCCTGGAAGATGTCGAGCTTGATGCCCTCGACGAACTCGGTCGCATCGGACTCCGAGACGTCGCGCTGCCAGTCCATGAGCTGGCGGAGCCAGGCGAGCTTGGCGTCGTACTCGCGGTCGGACTTGGTGCCTTCCTTGTAGCGCCAGTGGGCGGCGATCCCGACCTCGGACACCTGGTGCATCTGGTGGGTGCGGATCTGGATCTCGAGCGGCTTCCCGTCGAGTGCGATGACCGCGGTGTGGAGCGACTGGTACAGGTTGTTCTTGGGGACGGCGATGTAGTCGTCGAACTGGCCGGGGATCGGCCGCCACAAGCTGTGGACGATGCCGAGGGCCGCGTAACAGTCGCGGACCTCGTCGACGAGGACGCGGATCGCGTAGACATCGTAGATCTCGCCGAACTCGGCGCTCTTGCGCTGCATCTTCTTCCAGATGCTGAAGATGTGCTTCGGCCGACCCTCGAGGTCGGCCTCGATGCCGGCGGCCTCGAGCTTCGGGCGGAGCTCGGCGATGGCCCGGTCGATGTAGCTCTCGCGGCCCTTGCGGCGGGTGTCGAGCAGACGGGCGAGCTCGCGGAAGCGCTCCGGCTCGAGGACCTTGAACGCGAGGTCTTCGAGCTCCCACTTGATCTGCCAGATCCCGAGTCGTTCGGCCAGCGGGGCGTAGATCTCCATCGTCTGACGGGCGATGCGGACCTGCTTCTCGGACGGCAGCCCGTACAGCGTGCGCATGTTGTGCAGCCGATCGGCAAGCTTGATGAGGACGACCCGGATGTCCTCCGCCATCGCGAGCAGCATCTTCCGGATGTTCTCGGCCTGCTGCTGCTCGTGGCTGTGGGTCGAGAAGCGCGACAGCTTCGTCACGCCATCGACCAGGTGGGCGACCTCCGCACCGAACCGCTCCTCGAGGTCGGTGAGGCTGTACTCGGTGTCCTCGGGGACGTCGTGGAGGAGCGCCGCCTCGATCGCCACCGGATCGATGCCCAGCTCGGCGACGATCTGCGCCGACGCGATCGGGTGCGTCACGTATGGCTCGCCGGTCGCACGCTTCTGGCCGTCATGGGCCTCGACGGCGACGTCGAAGGCGCGATCGACCCCGGCGAGGTCGGCATTCGGGTGATGCTCGGCGATTGACGCCTTCAGCGCGGTCCGCAGCGCCTCGAGGTCGATCTCCCCGGGGCCGCCGGGCCGCACGGGCGGCGGTCGACGCGGTCCACGTCGGGCTGGCTGCTTCGGCTTCTTGGCGGGCGGCGCAGTCGGCGTGGTCGCCGCCGCGTGACGCCCAGACGCGGCCGCCCGCTCCGCGCTCGTCATCGACGCCGCGGACGCGCTCGGTGCGGCTTTCGCTCGACTGGCGGCCATGGGCCGCAAGGATAGCAGCGGGTCCCGCTCGATCAGGCCGTCGCGTCCTCGGTCCGAGCGAGGCCAAGCTCCGTCAATAGCTCCTGTGCGACGGCGCCCTCGTCCCACGGCTGCTCCCCGTCGGGCCCGATGATCGACCGTTCGTGGCCCTTCCCGGCGAGGAGGACGATGTCACCCGGGCGTGCCGCCTCGAACGCGGCGGCGATGGCCTCGCGCCGGTCGGGGATCAGCAGGAGGTCGTGCCCTCGTCGGCGGCCGGCCGCCTCGGCGCCACGGGCGATGTCGTCGAGGATCGCGTCGCGGTCCTCGCCCCGCGGATCCTCGTCGGTGACGATCACTAACCGAGCCCGTTCGCCCGCGATCCGGCCCATCTGCGGCCGCTTGGCCGTGTCGCGCTCGCCGGCCGACCCGAAGACCGCGATCAGCCCCCCGCCGCTGGCAGCGGCCGTCGGGGCGAGGAGGTCGAGCACCGTCGTCAGCGAGGCGGGGCTGTGGGCGAAGTCGACCACGACGCCGAAGGGCTGCCCCATGTCGATCCGTTCCATGCGCCCAGGTACCACCTCGAGTCCGGCCAGTCCCTCGCGCACCCGGGCCCCGTCGAGACCGAGCGCTTCGCCCAGCGCGACCACGGCAAGCGCGTTGTGAGCGTTGAAGCGACCGGCCAGGCGCAGGTCGATCGTCGCCTCCCCGGACGGCCCGACGACCGCGACGTGGACGCCGCGGGCGTCCTCGGCGATCCGTGTCGCGCGGACGTCGGCGGCGGGCTCGGTGCCGTAGGTGATGACCCGCGCCCCGGCGTCTCGGGCCGTGCCGACGAACAGCCCGGCCGACGGATCGTCGAGATTGATGATCGCGGTCGGCCGGACGTCATGGTGCTTGGTCCCGGGACGGGTCCGTCGGAGCCCGTCGAACAGCGACAGCTTGGCGTCGCGATACGCCTCCCACGTGCCGTGCAGCTCGAGGTGCTCGTGGGTGACGTTCGTGAGGATCGCAACGTCATACGCGATGCTCGCGACGCGCTCGAGCGCGAGCCCATGCGACGTGGTCTCGACGACCGCCGCCCGATCGCCCGCATCGGCCATGGCCCGGAGCGTGGCCTGCAGGTCGGGTGCCTCTGGCGTCGTGGCGTGCTCGGCGTGGTCATCGGTGCGACCGCCGACCCGGGTCGCGATCGTGCCGATCATGCCGGTCCGGAGCCCCGCGGCCTCGAGCCCTGCGACGGCGAGGTAGGCGGTCGTGGTCTTGCCGTCGGTCCCGGTGATCCCGATGACGATGAGCTCCTGGGATGGGTCGTCGTGCCACCAGGCCGCAGCACTGGCCAGCGCCGTGCGGGCGGCGTCGACCACGACCTGCGGCGCGGCGACCCCGTCGACCGGCCGTTCGACGATGGCACCCGCCGCGCCGGCAGCGATGGCCGCCGGCACGTAGTCGTGGCCGTCGACGCGCAGGCCGGGCACCGCCACGAACAGCATCCCGGGTCGCACCGCGCGCGAGTCGTACGCGATGCCGGTGATCTCGACCGCGGCGAGATCGCCGGTCGGGACGGGCCGGCCTCCCGCCCGCGTCCCGCGCAGCCGACCCTCGCGGGACAGGCGGTCGAGGAGGTCGCCCAGGGACCGTCCCGTCGGCGTGCGCTCACTCATCGGCCGACGACGCGGTCGAGGCGCGCCGCGACGCGACCGAGCGCATAGCGCGACCGTCGCAGCACCTGTTCGTGGGCGCCGGTCATCGCCACCCAGCGCGCCCCGAACGAGCGTTTGTGCTCGTAGAGGCCGGCCATCGGGTGCCCTTCGCCGGGCTCAGCGTGATCGGGGCCCGTATCGACCCCGCCGAGGTCCATCTCGTCGGCGCCCTCCCGGATCGCGAGCTGGATCGCCCGCCAGCGGAGCAGGTGCATCACCCCGGGGTGGGTGTCGCGCGTCCCCGGGGCATCGGCGGAATGGACGGTCGAGAGCCGGTTCCCGTGCCTGTACAGGACCAGCCCACCGAGCGAGCGGGCCGGATCGTCCGCGTCCCGGGCGTCCAGGTAGACGAGCAGGCCGGCGTCGAGGGCTGCCGCCCACCAGTCGAGGAAGACCTGGCGCGGCCCGAACCGGAACCCGCGACGCTCGCCGGTCCCCTCGAGCAACGTCGCGAACGCCGCGAGGGCCTGGTCGCTCGACTCCGAGGGCGGCTCGAACGACCCGTCGTTGCCCTGCCACCCGCCACGGTCGTGGCGCTCGATGAGGATCCGGTCCCGGCCGGCAGCGGAGATCCGCTGCCGGGTGCTCTTCGAGAACGCGGCCAGGACCGCGCTGTCGTCGGTGTCCTGCGCCAGATCAAGGCTGACCCGATGACGCGACGGCTGGATCTCGGGGATCGGATGGAAGCCCGCCCGACGCAGCGTGGTGCCGTAGGCCGCGTCGCTCGCGGGCACCTCGGCGTCGGTGGCCACGACCGCCACGCCACGCTCGACGAGCCACGATGCGAGCCGCGCCATTCGGGTGGCCGCGGCCTCGCCTCCGTCGACGGGATCGCGCGGATCGACGACCGGTCCACGCGGCACGTAGGCGCTGGCGCCGCCGACGATCGGGAACGGCCGCGTCAGGACGAGCGCCGGGTGGTCGGGGTCCAGGAGGACGTACAGCGGCGTCCATCCGAGACGGGACCGCTGATCGGCCCACACGGTCGACTGGTACACGTGGCCACCCGGCGACCGCACCGCCCGATGGTCCCAGTCGACCAGCTCGGCCGGCGTCGCCTCGCGCGGCCAGCGCGCGTCGGCTGGGGCGGCGGACGTGGTCAATCCGGCCCCTCCCCCGCGAACGCGGAGGCTCCGCCTCGTCCGCCGAGGCCATGCCGTCGACGAGCCCACCAGG
>DATBMM010000146.1:0-1703 GCA_036554825.1 Candidatus Limnocylindrales bacterium | reverse complement strand
CGCTCGGTCACGCCGGCCAGGTAGGTGAGCGTGACGAACGGCTCGATGAACGTGCGGTCCGTGCCCTCCATCCCGTGGGGATGGAAGACGAGGTGGTCGCGGACCCACAGCGAGTCGAACCCGAGTCGATCGGCCAGGCGGGCGCCCTCGATCAGCAGGTCCTGGTCCGCCTCCTCGCCGAAGTGGGGCACGAGCAGGCCGAAACGGGTCATGAGCGACTCCTCCTTGGGCTGGGCGTCATGTCGGCCGAGCCTGACGGCCCCAGCCGGGCTCGCCGACGACCTCGCCGTCGCGATACACCTCGCGACCGCGGACCAGCGTGTTCGTCACGACGCCGCGGATCCGTCGACCCGCGTAGGGCGTCCAGTCGATCTTGCTGAGCACGTCCTCGTCGCGGATCTCGAACTCGCGGTCGAGGTCGACGATCGCGATGTCGGCGTCTGCGCCGGCCTCGAGCCGGCCCTTGTCGGCCAGCCGGAACGCACGGGCGGGGGCGGTCGACACCAGCTCCACGACCCGCTCCAGCGAGATGACACCGCGACAGGCGGCGTCCAGGAAGAGCGGGACGTAGAACTGGGCCGATGGCGTGCCGGTGTGGGCCTTCCAGCCGTCGGTCCAGCCGGGCTCCTTCTCCTCGCGCGTGTGCGGCGCATGGTCGGTCGAGATCAGATCGATGGTCCCGTCGCGGAGCGCCTCCCACAGCGGCTCGGTGTTCACCTCCGGGACCCAGTACGACAACGCGTACGACCCGAGCCGCTCGATGTTCGCCCAGTCGTTGCCGAGGAACACTGCCCACGGGTTGAGCTCCGCGGTGATCGCCTGACCGGCCGCCTTGGCGGCCCGGATCTGCTCGACCACGCCGATGGTCTGCGTGTGGAGCAGATGAAGCGGGGTGCCAGTGGCCTTCTGCAGCCGCAGCAGCAGGGCAGCCGCCGTGTCCCAGATCAAGCCGTCGTACGCGGCATAGGCCTTGGCGTACGCCCGGAAGTCGCGCTCACCGCGCTCCCAGTAGCCATGCTCGATGCGGGTCATCAGCGCCTGGTCGTGCGGATGGACCATCAGCGGCAGGCCCGTCGTCCCGACGACCTCGAAGATCTCGAGGAGCTTGCCGTGGTCGTGGACGCCGATGCCCGGCATGTGGGGATAGTCACGACCGGTGTCGACGACCATGAACACCTTGAACGCCGCGATGCCCCGCTCGGCCATCGCCGGGATCTCGTCCGGCACGGTGCCGGCCGCGTTCACGTTCCAGTCGATGACGGCCCGCTGCTCGTAGAGCGCGAGCATCGCGTCGAGGTTGGCGACCGTGTTCGGCGGCGGCTGGACGTTGGGCATCGCGAACGACGTCGTCACGCCGCCCGCGGCGCTGGCGCTCGTCGCGCTGACGATGTCCTCCTTGTGGGTGAAGCCCGGCTCGCGGTGGTGCGAGTGGACGTCGATCGCGCCGGGGATGACGTGGCAGCCGGTCGCGTCGATCACGTGCCGCGCCGTGCCCCCGGTGCCCGGCTCGACGATCGCTTCGATGCGCTCGCCGTCCACGACAACGTCCGCCCGGCGCGTCCCGTCCGGACCGACCACCGTCCCCCCGGCGATGACCAGGTCGTGCCGCTGCGCCGGACCCGTCACGGCCGGCTCAGGTAGGTGACGTTGCTGGCCGGCGCGTCCTCGTGGACGTGCACCTCACCGCCGGTGAGGTAGCGGCA
>DATBMM010000131.1:0-7762 GCA_036554825.1 Candidatus Limnocylindrales bacterium | reverse complement strand
ACCGCTGGTTCCCAGCCGACCCGCCGCTCGGCCAGCTGACCGTCATGCCGCCGCTCCAGCGGCGCGCCGGTTTCGGCGTGTCCCTCGGCGTGATCGCCACGCTCGAGGCGATCGAGGACGAGGTCGGCACCGGCTGGTAGGTCGCTAGCCCTCGCGTCGGTGGCGGGCGCGGACGGCCGCCAGGCGGTCATGGGCCAGCGCGATCAAGGGCGCCACCACGACCCGGAACGTCTCGTGGGTCGGGTTCAGGATCGAGATCCAGTGCTGCTGGCCGTAGACGGGGTGGGGCAGCAGGGTGTCGAACGCCGTGTAGTCGGGTTCGGGGTCGGCGGCGGCGATCCGGTCGAACGTCTCGCGGTCGACGCCGAGGTTGAGCCGGAAGACGCCGGGGCGATCGAGGTCTGACGCATCGTCGTGCTCGTCGGTCGTGACGAGCGTGGCGTAGTTGGGCCAGTGCTTCTCCGGGTCGAGCGAGAAGAACCAGGCGTGCATCGCCTCGACCGTGTCGGTCTCGGGATACGTCTCGAGGAGAAACCTGATGATGGCGTCCGGATCGGGTCCGGACGGGAGTGGAGTGGACATGTCCCCATCGTGCCGGATGCATGTCAAGCCCCCCGTCGAGCGCGTGTGACGTCGTACGCTTAGCGCTGGAGGACTGCGACCGATGGCGAAGCACGGCAAGAAGGCCAGGAAGGCACGGAAGGTCGAGGCGGCCGCCGCAGGTGAAGCGGCCAAGTCCCGCAAGTCCAAGGGGTCGAGAGCGACGCGCAGGGAGCGGCTCCGGGCCACCTTGACCAAGCCGGTCACGGTCGTGGCAGCCGCCGGCGCCGCCGCGCTGGCGGGCATCGTCGGCATCGCCGGTCTCTGGCGCACGCGTCGCTAGCTCGGTCGGCCATGACATCACCCCCGAGTCAGGGATGAAGGCCGCCATCCAGGACCGCTACGGCAGCCCCGATGTCGTCCGGATCGAGGAGGTCGAGACACCGACCCCCGGGGCGGGCGAGATCCTGGTCCGTGTCCACGCGGCGTCCGTCAATCGCGCCGACCTCGACGGCATCGAGCCGCGGCCGGCGTTCGTGCGCCTGTTCGTCGGCATACGCGCGCCGCGGAATCATCGGGTCGGCATCGACGTCGCTGGGGTCGTCGAGGCCGTGGGGGAGGGTGCGACCCGCTTCAAGGTCGGCGACCGGGTCTTCTCGGACATGTTCGGTCAGCGACTCGGGGCGTTCGCCGAGTACACCGCCGGGCCCGAGTCCAAGTTCGAGTCGATCCCGGACGACATGTCGTTCGAGGATGCCGCCACGTTGCCGCATTCGGCGGTCCTCGCGCTCCAGGGCCTCCGCCGGCGCGACGGCCGCACGATCAAGGCGGGCGACAAGGTCCTGATCGTCGGGGCGTCGGGCAACGTCGGCCCGTTCGCGGTGCAGATCGCCAAGTCGATGGGTGCCGAGGTCACCGGTGTGGCCAGCACGACCAAGCTCGACTTCGTGCGGTCACTCGGCGCCGACCACGTCATCGACTACAGGACCACGGACTACACGACTGCCGGGGAGCGCTACGACTGGATCCTGGACACCGATTCGCACCAGTCGATCTTCCGCGTGCGGCGCGCGTTGAAGCCGGGGGCGGTCTACGTGACCCTGGGCGGGACGACCTGGCCGATCCTCGGCGCCATGGTGATCGGTTCGCTGCTCTCGCTCGCGAGCTCGACCTACAGCGGGCTGATGCTCTGGTGGAAGCCCTTCCACCGGGCCGATGTGGACCGGCTGAAGGAGCTCTATGCGGCCGGTGCCTATCGACCGCGGATCGATCGGACCTATCCGCTCGAGGAGGTCGTCGATGCCCTGGCGTGGGTGAACGACGGCCACGCCAAGGGCAAGGTGGTCCTGAGGGTGGTTCCTCCCCGCGCGGGGGACGCGACGCGCCCGTGACCGGCACGCTGCGGGTCGTCATCGCCGACGACTCGGCGCTCATCCGCGAGGGCATCGCGCGGCTGATCGAGGAGTCGGGTGGCGACGTCGTCGCCAAGGTCGGCGACGGGGACGCGTTCGTGGCGGCCATCGTCGAGCACCGGCCGGACGTGTCGGTCGTCGACGTGCGCATGCCGCCGACCCAGCGGGACGAGGGCCTGCGGGCCGCCATCGAGGCGCGCCGTCGCGTGCCGGGGACCCCGATCCTCGTGCTCAGTCAGTACGTCGAGCGGCAGTACGCCACCGAGCTGCTCGCCGGCGGCGGCGGTGGCGTGGGCTACCTGCTCAAGGACCGCGTCGGTGACGTCCCGGAGTTCATGGAGGCTCTGCGGCGCGTCGCTCGAGGCGGGACCGCGCTCGATCCCGAGGTGGTCGCCCAGCTCATGGTCCGCAGCCGGCCCGACGATCCGTTGTCCGCGCTCACGCCACGAGAGCGCGAGGTGCTCGCGGCGATGGCCGAAGGCCGCACGAATATGGGCATCGCCAAGCTCCTGACGATCACCGAGGGCGCGACCGAGAAGCACATCAGCAACATCTTCGGGAAGCTCGAGCTGCCGCACACCGAGGACGACCATCGGCGTGTGCTCGCCGTCCTGACCTACCTCGGTTCCTGACCAGCCGCGATCCCTGCCGGGACGGGGATCACGGCACGGACGAGCGTGGGGCCCCCGATGGGACTGGACACCGTGAAGCTGCCGTCGACGCCGGCTACGCGACCGGCCAGCCCCGCGAGCCCGCCACCGGACGCGACCGTCGCACCGCCGGCGCCGTCGTCCTGCACCTCGACGACCAGCGGACCGCCCTCCCGGCGGACGCGCACCTCACAGCTCGACGCCCCGCTGTGCTTCGCGACGTTCGCCAGGGCCTCGGACACGACGAAGTACGCGGCACGCTCGACGGCCGCCGGGAGCCGCTCGCCGGGCGCGAGGTCGCTCACGACGGTCGTCCGCACGGCGCCACGACCGGTGATCGACTCGATGGCCGGCACGAGTCCCCGATCGAGCAGGATCGACGGCGCGATGCCGCGCACCAGTCGGCGGATCTCGGCGAGCGCCTGGCGCGCCTCCTCCTGTCCGGCTCGGACGAGTTCCTTCGCGCCGGCCGGGTCGGTGTCGATGCGCTCGCTGGCGAGCCCCAGGTCGATCGACAGCATCACGAGCCGCTGCTGGGCGCCGTCGTGCAGGTCGCGCTCGATCCGGCCGAGCTCGCTCGCCTCCACGTCGAGGACCGCCGAGCGGCTCTGGCGCAGCGTCTCGACCTGCCGCCGCAGCTCGCGGCTCTCCGAGGTGCACAGCAGGCCTGTCACGACCTGGCGGTGGAGCGCGATGACGAGCTGCGACAGCGAGGCGGCGATGCACAGCAGGCCGACGCCCGCGATGGAGCCGAGCCAGACGGGCGCGCCGAGGTCGAACTGGTCGGCCCAGATCGGCATCGTGAGCGTCACCAGCGCCGCGACCCAGGCGAGCCCGACGACCAGGGATTCGATGAGCGTCAGCGGGAAGTTGATCGCGACGTAGAGGACGTCCCGCCAGCGGGCCTCGTCGGCGAACTCCGCGCGGAGGATCTCGAGGACATTCCCACGCAACGGGCGGTAGGGGTGGGGCGCCGGCCGAACGGGCTCGCCGACGAAGACCCGCCAACGTTCGATGCTCGCGACCAGGCGCGAGCCCTCGATGGCTGCCGCGATGAGGACGAACCCGACCCCGGCCAGCAGGACCGTCAGACCGGTCGAGACCAGGGCCAGGATCGCCGCGAACGCGATGATCCCGACGAAGGGGCCGAGGATGATCGCGCCGTTCGCGTACCAGGTCTGCGGGTGGATGGGTGCGAGCAGGAACGCGCGGAGCGGCGAACGCGAGATCCCCGGTCGAGCGAAGGACGCTCCACCGGGGATCCGTGCGGCGGCGATGCCCGCCAGGACGAGCAGCAGCCCTGTCGCCAGGACGACTGCCTCGATCACGACTCGGGCGACTCGATGGTCTCGTTGTCGCTGCGTCGCATGCTGCCGATCACCAGGAGGGCCCCGATCCCGACGAAGAAGGCCGGCCCGAGGTAGCGCCACGACTCGACCGACGAGGGCAGCAGGGCATCCACGAGGGCGAGGCCGCCGAGGAGGATCAGGACCAGCCCGAAGAACGTCACCCAGCGCCCCGACCCCTCGCCACGAGCGACGTGACGGTGGCCTTCGGCTGTGACTGCGTGCGCCTGGGTCGCCTCGAGGTCGGTCAGCGGCTCCGCCGGCACGATCAGCGCCATGACGATGTAGACGAGGATGCTGAGGCCGCCGGTCAGGAAGACCGACACCACCCACAGCAGGCGGACGATCGTCGGGTCGAGGTCGAAGTACTCGGCGAGACCCGCGGAGACGCCCGACAGGCGGCGGTCATGACGGCAACGGTAGAGACGGCGGTTCACGTGGGTCCTCCGATGTGATCGAGGTGGAGAGTATCGAAATCGATGTCGGGCCTGACGTCGGGTAGCCCTGAGTGCTCGAAGGCGGACCGGACCTCGTGCCAATACCCGCGCTCGACCGCAAGTCGTGGCGACAGGGCCAGCGCGCCACCGAGAACGAGACCGGGCACGGCGGCGGCAAGGACGCCACTCACCAGGCCGAGCGGGGTCCGGCGCAGGACCAGGCCGACGCCGAGTGCGATCACGGCCAACGGCCACAGACCAAGGACCTCGATCAGCGCGCCGGCGCTCGGCTGCCCGAGATCCGCGGCGAGCAGGGCGGCGCCGATCGCCGCCACGAACACGCCCGTGTAGAGGAGCGTGCGGTTCACACGCATATGGGATCCATCACCTCCCTGGAGGGCGGGCACGGTTCGTCCGTGCCGATGCTCGTCACTGTGGCGCGAGAGGAACGCGCCGCCCAGCCCGCCACCCGGCGTCTTTCCGGGTGGGGATACCCCCCGGTCGGCGGGCGCCGCTATGTTCCGGAGGGAGCGACGGTCCCGTCGCCGGTCGTCGCCGGGTCGATGGCGTCGAGGTACAGGGCCCGCGCCGCCAGGATGCGGCGGACGCCGTCGACCTCGCGGTCGAAGCCCTCGGCCCGATAGCGAGTGTCGGTGATCCCCAGACCGCTGAAGTACAGCCCGACGATGCCGCCCAGCACCGCGCTGACGATGGCCATCTCCTCGGACAACGTCCGCCGCTCGTCCAGCCACTCGAACTCCGCGATCACGCGGGGCGCACCGCCCATCCATGCCTCCTGCACGGTCGACGGGATGGCGATGATCGCGAACACGACGAGGAAGACCATCACGGCCAGGCCGACGGCCGTCGCCTGCAGGAGCTGCGGGACAGCCACCAGCAGCGCGACGTTGCTGCGTTCGAGCCAGGTCAGCGGAGGAGTCGGCACGACATCGCGGTCGCTCGTCTCGATGAGCGGCGCGGCGGGCGTGTTCGAAGCGTCGGCCAGGACGCCCTCGTCGTCGGTGCGGTGCTCGATGCTGTGGAGCTCACCACGGAACGTGACGATGACGAGGAGCACCGCGACCAGCAGCAGCAACGCCAGGACCACACCGAGCTCGAGCCAGCTCATCGCGTGGGCCGCCTCCCACATCTCCGCTGCGAAGAGCAGGAAGACGACCAGGATCAGCAGCACGGGCAGGGTCCGGGCGAGCAGCTCGACGATGTGAGTGAGCTGGTCCCAGAGCCGCTCGATGGCCCAGGCGCCGATCTCGATCACGCCGAACCCGATGATCACGTAGATCAGCCCGACGCCCGTGAGCGCGCCCAGGAACGCCCGGAGGGCCTCCCACGCGTCGGCATCGACGATGGCCGCGGGGATCGCCGGGAGCAGGGCGATCGAGACGATGTCGAGCAGGTCGAAGGTCGATGGCCGGATGAGGAAGGGTCGGTGGCGCACGCGGCTGATCACCGCCCATCCGATGCCCATCCAGGCGATCGTGCCGACGATGCCGGCCACGTTCATCAGCAGTGGCCAGTCGGGCCGCGTGCCCCAGTCACGCACCGTACCGATGAGCAGCCACAGCGAGATGAGCGGCGCCGCGCGGCGATCCATCGCCGACTCGGAGCTGTAGCCCTCGATCAGCTGTGGGACGCCACGACGCGCGAACCAGCGTTCGATCTGCTGACGCAACTCCGGCGTCAACCTGGACGCGGCGGGCGTGACGGTCACGCGCTCAGGCTACCGGAGGCGTCCCGGTCCGCGTGCGGGCGGGCTTCGGCGCGTACGCGATACTGATGCCTTCCCAACCCCGCTCGGGAGTGTCCACGATGCCGATGTTCGAGGGTTCCCAGACGACGCTCGCGTACGCGCAGGTCGGCGATGGGCCCGACATCGTGTGGATCTCCGGTGGCGGCGATGCGGGCGACAGCTGGGACACGTACCAGCTCCCTCATTTCCGTTCCTCGTTCCGCAACACGACCTTCACCAACCGGGGGATCGCGCCCACCGTCTGCCGTCAACCGCTGCCGTGGACGATCGATGACATGGCGCGCGACACGGCAGAGCTGATCGCCGCCGTCTGCTCGCCGCCAGTCGTCGTGGTCGGCCTGTCTATGGGTGCGCTCATCGTGCAGCAGCTGGCCGTCGACCATCCCCACCTCGTCCGTGTCGGGATCGCGATGGGCGGCGGGGCTCGGTCCCATGGCTGGCTCCGCTACTACATGCAGGCCGAGATCGACTACCGCGCTGCGGGCGGCACGCTGGACGGCGAGATGGCCGTGGCCCACTATGCCGCGAGCCTGTATCCCGCGCGAGTGCTCGGCGACCCGGTCCTGTGGCCTCGGATCCGCGATGAGCTTGCAGCCTGGATCACGACGGGAGTGAACGAGGAGTCCCTCATCGGTCAGTGGGACGCGTGCCAGACCTTCGACCTGACCCGCGAGCTTCCGTCGTGCACCGTCCCGCTCCATGTCTTCTCGTTCGCGGAGGATGTCCAGGCACCACCGCAGTTCGGCCGGGAGGTCGCCGACCTGTGCCCCACCTCGACATACCACCTGTTCGAGGGGATGGGGCACTGTTCCATATACGGTCACGAGCACGAGCGCCTGAACGCCGAGATCGAAGCGATCGCGCGCCAGTACTGAGGTCGCGGCGGCCTCGGTGGCGCCGCATAGGACGACGGGTCTCCGTTCGACGGCTAGGCTGACGCCATGACCTCATCGGATACCGTGGCGCCGTCGCGCGCCAAGCTCGACCAGCTGCGTCGGTCATTCACGGGCGAGATCATCCTGCCCGACGCCGTCGGCTACGACGATGCCCGACGAGTGTGGAACGCCGTGTTCGACCGGCGACCGGCCGTCATCGTTCGCCCGACCACCGTCGACGACGTCGTCGCCGCCGTCCGGTTCGGCCGCGAGCACGACCTCGAGATCGCCGTTCGAGGGGGTGGGCATAGTGCCGTCGGACACTCGACGACCGAGGGCGGGCTCGTCATCGACCTCGGCCGCCTGAACGGCGTCAGCGTCGATCCCGGACGGCGGCTCGCCACGAGCGGCGGCGGCGCGCTGCTCGGCCAGCTCGACATCGCCGCCCAGGAGCACGGACTCGTCTGTCCGGTGGGCGTCGTCGGCCACACGGGCGTCGCCGGCCTGACGCTCGGTGGCGGCGTCGGCCGGCTGCAACGGCGGTTCGGCCTGACGATCGACAGCCTCCGTTCGGTCGAGCTCGTGACCGCCGACGGACGCGTCGTCCGCGCGAGCGCCGAGGAGGAGCCGGAGCTCTTCTGGGGCCTGCGCGGGGCCGGTGCCAACTTCGGGATCGCGACCAGCCTCGATCTGGAGTTGCACCCGTTCGGGGGGACCCTGCACCGGGGAGTCCA
>DATBMM010000110.1:0-3158 GCA_036554825.1 Candidatus Limnocylindrales bacterium | reverse complement strand
CCCCATGAGCAAGGGACACCACGCCAGGCGACGCAAGGCCTACGGTCGTCGTCAGCACGAGGTCCGGGAGCGCCACGACCGATCCCAGCACGCGGAGTCCTCGGTGATCGACCGCGACGACTGGGGATCGGGCGCGCCGTCCGACCCGCTGGCGTTCCTCGACCCGCGAGCGCCGCGCTTCCGATACGCGATCGGCGACTGATCGATGGCCGTCTATCAGGGCGCACGCGCCCGCACGATCGCGCTCCCGCGCCCGCGCTTCCTCGAGGCGCCGGCACCCGCGCTGCCCCGGCGTCGGGCGCGCGCGGCGATCCGCGCCAACCGCACCGTCACCGCACGGCCCGGGCTGCTGCTCGGTCTCATCGTCGTCGCGTTCATGCTCGCCTTCTTCTCGCTCGCCCAGCAGGTCCGTGTGTCGGCCACCAGCTACGACATCGGGCGCCTGCAGGTCGAGAGCGAGCGCCTCGACGCGCGGCTGCAGGAGATCACCTCCGACCTGAGCCGACTCGGGCGCGAGCCGGCCGTCCGCAAGCTGTCGCTCGACGCCGGCCTCGGCGAGCTGGGCGAAGCTGTGATCCTGCCGGCGCGCTGATCGCCGGAGCCTGACGAGCGATGCTGGGTCGCACCGATTCACGCCGCCGGTTGCTGGTCCTGCTGACCATCTTCGTGGTCGGGTCGCTGGCGCTGTTCGCGCGGACCGCGTACTGGCAGGTCCTCAACGGGGACGTCCTGATGGCGCGCGCCGCGGCCCAGACCATGGTGCGGATCGAGGTCGCGGGTCGGCGTGGCGACATCTACGACCGGACCGGCACGGTGCTGCTGGCGACGACCATCGATCGCGACCGGCTCGTCGCCGCGGCCGACCAGCTGGCGAAGGACCCGGCCGTCAGGCGCCGGACCGGCGACGAGCTCGTCCGCATCCTCAAGCTCGAGGACGCCGAGGCCGCGACCCTGCGCGAGAAGCTGGCCTCCGAGCGGCCCTACATCGTCATCGCCCGCGGGATCGAGCCGTCGATCGCGGAGCGGATCCGCCAGGCGCTCCGCGACGAGCGCATCGTGCACGTCGCCCTCGAGGCGGAGCCGGAACGCGTCTATCCACAGGACGGCGGGGGACCGGAATCGACGCTGGCCGCCCACCTCCTCGGGTTCGTCAACCGCGAGAACGTCGGCCAGTACGGGGTCGAGCAGGCGTATCAGGCGACGCTTGCCGGTTCGCCGCGCGTGATGGTCGCCCAGCGCGACGTCAACGGGCGGCCGATGCCCGAGACGTCGGTCGTCGAGCAGCCGGGCTCGATCGGCGAGGACATCCGGCTCACGATCGATGCCAGTCTGCAGCTCGCGCTCGAGCAGGAGCTCCTGGCGGCGTGGATCGCCGACGAGGCCAAGAGCGTCTCGGCGGTGGTCATGGACCCGTACACCGGTGCGGTCTACGCCGAGGCGACCTACCCGGCGTACGACGCCAACGACTATCGACGGATCGCCGACGAGGCCCCCGAGCGCTTCGTCGACCCTGTGGTCTCGAATGTCTACGAGCCGGGGTCGGTGTTCAAGATGATGACCGCCGTCACTGCCCTCGAGTCCGGGCGGGTCAGCCGCACGACACGGATCAAGGACGTCGGCACGCTCCGGCTCGACGGCGGCGAGTCGAAGATCGATAACGCCGACCACCAGGGCATGGGCTGGATCACGTTCGAGGACGGGATCGCCTATTCGCGCAACGTCGTGGCGGCCAAGGTCGCCCTCGGGCTTGGCGATACGACCGCGGAGTCGTCGGCGTTGCTCTACGACACGTGGAGGACGCTCGGCTTCGGTGCCAAGACGGGCATCGACGTGGCCGGCGAGGCATCCGGCAGCGCGTACGTCCGCGATCCGGCAAAGCGGCCATGGAGCGAGATCGACCTCGCCAACGGCTCCTTCGGCCAGGGTGTGGCGGTGACGCCGATCCAGCTCGCGGCGGCCTATGCCGCAATGGTGAACGGGGGGAATGCCATCCAGCCGCACGTGGTGAGTGGCATCGGACCACGCGACCTGACCGTGCCGCAGCGAGGTCGGATCGTGCCCAAGAAGATCTCCCGGACGTTGCTCCGGATGATGGATCACGTCGTGCAGGAGGTCGATTTCTACCGCGATCGGACGCTCGTGCCCGGCTATCACGTCGGCGGCAAGACCGGCACGGCCCAGATCTGGGACGCCAAGAAGAAGGCCTGGAAGCACAACCTCTTCAACTACTCGTTCGTCGGATACATCGGGCGCGAGGCGGGCGCACCCGACCTCGTCGTCGCGGTCCGGATCGAGGAAGGCCGGCCGCGGCTCCCGCGCCTCGGCCACCTGGAGATGCCGGTCATGTCCTTCGAGCTCTTCCGTCGCATCGCGACGAACGCCATCAGCACGCCCGATCTGCTCGAGCACCGAACGGTCGCCGAACCGATGCCCGTCACCGACCGGTGAATGGGGCCCGTGGGACACTGGCTCCTGTGAGCGACGTCGACCCGTCGATGGGGGCGCACACCGACGTGTCGCCAAAGCTCTCGGTCGATGACCTCGTCCGGCTGACCGGCGGCCGGCTGCTGGCGAGGTCGGACCGCCCGATCCGGGGTGCCGCGGTGGACTCCCGCCTGATCACACCCGGCCAGCTGTTCGTCGCGCTGCCGGGGGAGCGTACCGACGGCCATCTCCACCTCGACGACGCCGTGGCGCGTGGTGCTGCCGCGCTGCTGGTCACACGCCAGGTCGCGGATGCGTCGCCATTCGGCGACGTGTCGATCGTCCGGGTGGCCGATGGGCTCACCGCGCTCGGTGCGGTCGCCGGCGGCTGGCGACGACGCTTCGATCCGCTCGTCGTCGGGATCACGGGGAGCATCGCGAAGACCTCGACGAAGGAGGCCGTCGCGACGGTGCTCGGGACCGCCCGGCGGACCCTGAAGACCGAGGGCAACCAGAACAACGAGGTCGGGCTGCCGCTCACGTTGATGCGCCTCGGGCCCGAGCACGAGGCGGTGGTGCTCGAGATGGGCATGTACGTGTCCGGCGAGATCGCCGACCTCGCGGCCATGGCCCAGCCGACCATCGGCGTCGTGACGGCGGTGCAGGCGGTCCACCTGTCCCGCATCGGGACCATCGAGGCGATCGAGCAGGCCAAGGGCGAGCTCCTGGAGGCG
>DATBMM010000096.1:0-2201 GCA_036554825.1 Candidatus Limnocylindrales bacterium | reverse complement strand
CGGCGGCTAGACCGGCCCGGTGCTGGACGCCCTCGTCACCGAGGCGCGGCTCCGGTTCGGCCTCGACCCCGCGGCCGGAGTGCAGGTCATCGCCGGCGAACGGCTGGTCGCGACGCCCATCGAGCCGTCACGCCCCGTGCTAGTGGTCCCCCTATCGATGTTGCGCGCCGGTGGACCGTCGCCGAGTGGCGGGTCGACCGACGAGGTCCGGCCGATCGCCGGCCGCCACGGGCCGAAGGGGCGGCGGCCCCTGGACGTCCTGGCTCGGCTGTATCCGGCCGAGCATCCGGTCGGACGGTTCGGGACCGCGCCGTCGACCACGGTCGGCGGCTTGACCGACGCGGACCTCGCCGCACCGTTCTACCTCGCGCCCCTGGCCCCCGAGGCGGCCATCGCCGGGCCGTGGGCGATGCCCGCCATCAGCGACCGTCTCCGGGCGCCAGACGGCTGTCCATGGGACCGCGAGCAGACCCATGCGACGCTGCGCAACCACCTGCTGGAGGAGGCCTACGAGGTCTACGACGCGCTCGAGTCCGGTGCGACGCCCGAGCTGGCCGGCGAGCTCGGTGACCTGTGGCTGCAGATCGTCCTCCACGCCCAGCTCGCCGCCGAGGCGGGCGTCTTCGACCTCACCGACGTGCAGGCGGCCATCGCGTCCAAGATCGTGCGGCGGCATCCCCACGTCTTCGGGGAGGCTGAGGCGCGGACCGCCTCGGACGTCAACCGGCAGTGGGAGCGCATCAAGGCCGCCGAGCGCGAGGATGCGGCCGCCGACGGCCGCACCGACCGCGGAGCCACGGCCAAGGGCGCGCTCGATGGGATCTCCGGGTCGCTGCCGGCGCTGGCGGCGAGCCAGGAGATGCAGGAGCGCGCGGCCAACATCGGCTACGACTGGCCGACCATCGACGGCGTGCTCGACAAGGTGGTCGAGGAGACCAACGAGCTGCGTGAGGCGGCCGAGGACGGCTCGGATGCGGGTGCGTGGGCCGAGGAGCTTGGCGACCTGCTGTTCGTGCTCGTGAACGTCGCCCGCAAGCGCGGCGTCGAGGCCGAGGCGGCCCTGCGCGCCGCCAATGCGAAGTTCCGACGCCGCTTCGGGCGGGTGGAGGCGATGGCCGCGGCACGCGGCGTCGCGCTGCGTGACCTCGACTTCGCGGCGCTGGATGAGCTGTGGGACGCTGCCAAGGCGGAGGAGAGGATCACGACATGACGATCGGCAATCGCCCAACGACGCGTGCGGACGGCCGCGGGCCGCGCGACCTGCGGCCGATCAGCTTCCAGCTCGGCGTCCAGAAGTGGGCGGAAGGCTCGTGCCTGGTGAGGTTCGGCGACACCCAGGTGCTGTGCGCAGCCACCATCGCCGATCGCGTCCCGCCCCACCTGCGCGGGAAGGGCACGGGCTGGGTCACCGCGGAGTACTCGATGCTGCCCAGGGCGACGGCCGAGCGGAGCGACCGCGAATCGGCCAAGGGCCGCATCGGCGGCCGGACACACGAGATCCAGCGGCTCATCGGCCGGTCGCTGCGCGGGGTCGTCGACCTGACCCGGCTCGGCGAGCGCACCATCACGGTCGACTGCGACGTGCTCCAGGCGGACGGCGGGACGCGCACCGCATCGATCACCGGTGGCTATGTCGCGCTCGGTGCGGCGCTGATCACGTACGGCATGGAGCGGTTGCTCACGTCCCGGGTGGCGGCCGTGTCGGTCGGCCTCGTTGACGGGGTCGGTTACCTCGATCTCGACTACAGCGAGGACTCGCGCGCCGAGGTCGACATGAACGTCGTCGGCACCGACGCGGGCACGTACGTCGAGCTGCAGGGCACCGCCGAGGGCCGGCCGTTCGACCGTGCGGCGGCGCTGTCGATGCTCGATCTCGCCGACGAGGGGCTCGCGCGGCTATTCGCCGCCCAGGCCGAGGTGCTCGCCACGGTCAAGCGGTGACGGCGCTCGGGGGGAGTCGGCCGCGGCTGCTCGTCGCCACGCGCAGTGAGCACAAGCTGCGCGAGCTGCGGGAGCTGCTGGAGTTGCGGAACGGTGAGCTGATCACGCTCGACGACGCCGGGGTGGACGGCGAGCCGGTCGAGGACGGGGCGACGTTCGAGGACAACGCTGCGATCAAGGCACGTTTCGGGCTCGCGGCGACGGGGCTGCCGACCCTCGCCGATGACTCGGGTATCGAGGTCGACGCGCTGGGCGGCGGG
>DATBMM010000074.1:0-11643 GCA_036554825.1 Candidatus Limnocylindrales bacterium | reverse complement strand
ACAGGGATCCCGGTCAATCGAGCTCCACTGGCGGAGCGAAGGGCGGGAAGGTGCGGGCTGACAAGCTCAGTCCTGCGAGGCGCGTGGAGATTGCCAAGATCGCTGCCGCCGCGCGATGGGCGAGGCAAACCAAGTCCTAATCGGTACCCTCGACAACGTCCAAGACGATCGCCAGTCGATCGCCACCGTCGTCGAAGCTAACTTGGTTTCGTCTAAGTGCCTCCTCGAGGACATCGCGGACCTACTCAGCTCGATACCAAGGCGGCGGACTGAACTCGTCCATGACTTCGAGCAGGACCACAGTTAACGAGCGGATCACGTAGGAGACCATCACGCCGCCGGAGCGCACCACGATCAGACCACCGTAGTCGTGCCGTTCGTGACCCGGCAGATCAACGCCGGGGTACGAGAAGGGGTTATGAGCGATGCCCTCCTCAATGACCTGGAGCGCGCGTAACGCGCTGCTCGTTAGTGTCGCTCTCGACCGCTCGTAGTCATCGCTCGGTATCAGTCGGTACGCTGCGGGAGTCATACGCTGCAAGCGCGGCACGCGAACGTGCCTCGAAGCCTGTGTCTCGCACGAACGTGGCGAACTCCTCGTCCGTCTTGGGCGCATCCCACGATCGCATGGCGCGCCACCAACGAACGGTGGCGAGCGGATGCCGTATCACGCTCAGTGGTCGCGCCAGGGCGAGTCTCGCCAGCTGACGACTGCGCGCAGGGGAGTCTTGCCTTGCGCGCTCGGTCGCTACGTGCGACAACCCCCACCTCCTCGCTTCCGACACCCCGGCGTCGGCGTCAACGTACTTGACACGCCGGGCTTCACAATACTGTATGGGAGTATATGGCGGTCAAGCTGAGACGCTACCCCACTGACCACCCTGTTCACGTCAGGTCCTCATCGAGGAGCAGCCGCTCGCGGACGATCGACCGCATGACGAGCGGGCTCTCAAGTCGGTCTGCGAGGGCACCGACGACCTCCTCGGGCCGGCCCGTACCGAGCTCCGGGTGGAACCGGGTGCGGGCTCGGACGATAGGCGGCTCGCCGTCTTCGACGCGCACGTCGATCAGAAGGGGGCGCAGGTCGTAACGCACCCTCCGTTCGCCCTTCTCGCGCTCACGCGGCACGTTCCCGGCGGCCAGGAGCTCGTTAGCGACGCGCCGGAGCGCCTCGACGTCGACGGCACCCTCGAGCTCGATGCGGTAGTCGGCGGCGACGACACGGCCGGCGAGCGGCGGCCCACCGAGCCAGACGTCGAACACGTCGATCAGGCGCCATCCCCCGGGGAGCTGCGCAGCCACTGACTCGCGGACGCGCCAGGCGGGCCAGAGTGCCGTGAGCACGACGTCGATCAGTTCGCGCTCCGCCACCATGCCGACGGGCAGCGGCGCCCCGAACGCGATGCGCGACCGGCCACGCTGCGCCTCGGCGCCAACGAGTGGCAGACCGGCGGACTCGATGGCCGCCGTCCAGGCCGCGGTCACCTCGCGCTGGGTCTCGGCCGGGGCGTCGGCATCGCGGGCGACCACGAGACGCCAGCGCTGACGGGGCTCCGGAGCAGGATCTGGAGGCGCCGGCACGTCTGCTAGTCTGCCGGACGATGGACGAGCCCGAAGCGGCGGACTCCGCTCCGCCGACGGCGTGGGTCGCCGCCCTGCCCCCTCCCCCGTTCGTCGACCGGGCGACCTACCCGGACCGTCCACGACTCGCGCCGCCGTCGCCGCGGGTGCTGATCCTCATCGGTGCAGCCATCGTCATCGGCATCCTGCTGTGGATGGCGCGCGACGCCGTCAGACCGTTCGTGGTCGGCCTGCTCCTCGTGTACCTGCTCGATCCGCCCGTCCGTTGGCTCACCCGCCGCGGGATGCGCCGCAGCCTGGCGATCCTGCTCGTGTACGTCGTCGCCGTGCTCGTGTTCGTGGAGTTCCTGAACCTCACGCTGGCGCCGCTCATCAACGAGCTCGTTCGGCTGCTCCAGGACCTCCCGGGGCTGGTCGAGCAGCTCCAGGCGCAGGCCGACCGCCTGGCCGAGTCCTACGACCGCCTGGCGATCCCCGACACGGTTCGCCGCTGGATCGATTCGATGATCGCGTCGATCAGCCAGGGCGGACCGGGCGGCGGCCCCGCGTTCGACCCGACCGACCTGCTCCCGGTGCTCACCGGGGTGACGAGCATCGTCGGGGGGCTGTTCGCGTACGTGCTGCTGCCCGTCTGGGTGTTCTACGTCCTGAAGGACCGGGTCACGCTGACGAAGCAGTTCGACCACAGCCTGCCGCAGGCCTGGCGGTTCGATGTCTGGGCGGTCCTGCGCATCGTGCGGCGCCTCTTCGGCCAGTGGATCCGCGGCCAGGTGCTGCTCGGCGTCACCGTCGGCGTGTTCACGTTCATCGGCCTGCTGATCCTGAGCGCGTTCGTCCACCCGGTCTTCGGGCGGTACGCGATCCTGCTGTCGGTCACCGCCGGCATCCTCGAGCTCCTGCCGATCATCGGCCCGATCATCTCGGCCGTGCCGGCGGTGCTCCTCGCGGCCACGGCCGGGCTCGAGCCGGTCATCGCGGCGCTCGTCCTGTACACGCTCGTGCAGCAGGTCGAGAACAACGTCCTCGTGCCGAAGATCCAGGGTGACGCGATCGAGATGCACCCGGCGCTGGTGATGTTCGCGATCGTCGTCGGTGGGTCTCTTGCGGGCCTGCTGGGCGCGATCCTGGCGTTGCCGGTCGCGGCGGCGATGCGGGACGTGACGCGCTACCTGTTCCGGCGGGTGAGTCCGGAGGCGACGGAGGCCCTCGCCGCGTCGATCGAGGGACTGGGCCTGGAGACCCATCCAGGCGTCCCTGCGCGGCAACCGGCCCCGTGAACGACAACACGCTCGACCCGTACAAGACCCTCCAGGTCGACCCGGAGGCCGAGGACGAGGTCATCGCGGCCGCGTATCGGCGACTCGCGCGCAAGTACCACCCCGATGCGGCCCGTGACCCCGATGTGGCCGTCGCCGCCGTCGCGCGGATGACCGCGATCAACGCGGCCTGGGAGCTGATCGGCGACCCGGCGCGGCGTGCCGCGTACGACCGGGCCCGAAGCGTCCGCGCCGCCCTGTCCGGGCGGGCGTCCGGAGCGGACAGCGCGCCGCGGCCGGACATCGTGTCGTCGGACTGGACGAGCGGACGGTCGTCGACCGGCGGCGGCTATGACGCCTCGATGCGGCGTCCGGACGCCGACGGTGCCGCTGGACCGCCGCCGGGCGATCCGTCGGGCAGCGTGCTCACCTTCGGCCGGTACGCCGGCTGGTCCCTCGGCGAGATCGCGCGGCGCGACGCCGAGTACATCGAGTGGCTCGATCGGATGCCGATCGGTCGGCCCTACCGCGACGAGATCGACGCGCTCCTTCGCCGGGCGGGTCGGCGGCGATCAGCGGATGCGGAAGCTGCGGATCGGCGAGGGCTGTTCCGCCGGCGCTAGCGCGCGGCTGAGCCACGCAGCCACCAGCCACGCAGCACGCAGCCACGCAGCCACGCACCCGGGCATATCGCCTGGGAGTCAGCAGTCCGCCCGGCGGGGTCACCACTCTGCGCGCGTCTGGCGGATGTTGATGCTCTGCAGGATCCCGAGGCCGATGGCGATGCTCACGAGCGACGCTCCGCCATGGGTCACGAACGGGAGCGGGATGCCGGTGATGGGCATGATGCCCATGACCATCCCGACGTTGACGAACAACTGGAACAGGATCACCGAGGCGATGCCCGCGCCGAACAGCATCCCGAAGGGGTCGCGCGACCTCCAGGCCGCCACGAGCACCCGCCACAGCAGCAGCACGAACAGCAGGAAGAGGATCGTCGCGCCGATGAAGCCGAGCTCCTCGGCGAGCACCCCGAACACGAAGTCGGTCGATCGGACCGGCAGGAAGTCGCCCTGCGTCTGTGTCCCGTTCGTCAGGCCACGTCCGAACCAGCCACCCGACCCGACCGCGATCTGCGACTGGTACAGCTGGTAGCCCGAGTCGGTGATGTCCGGCTTCGGGTTGAGGAACGACGTCAGCCGCTCCTTCTGATAGTCGCGCAGCAGATACGTCCACGCGATGGGGATCATCGCGATGACGGCCGCCGCCATGACCGCCAGCCACTTCATGCTCGCGCCGGACATCCACAGCATCCCGACCAGGATCGCCGCGAAGACGAGCGACGTCCCGAGGTCCGGCTGGAGCATGACCAGGGCGAGCGGCGGTGCCACGAGGACACCCGCTCCGAGGAGCGTCGTGATCGAGTCGAGTCGCCGGCCCCTGCCGGTGAGGTAGTTCGCGAGCACGATGATCATCAGGATCTTGGCGAGCTCGCTGAACTGGAATGTCAGCGGGCCGATCGTGACCCAGCGCGCCGAGTTGCCGACGCCGTCGCCGATCGCCAGGGTGATGATCAGGAGCCCGAGCTGGAGCAGGTAGGTCGGCCATGACAGCGTCTTGAGCCACCGGTAGTCGAACGCCGTGGCCAGCACGAAGGCGATCGACGCGATCCCGGCCCACATCAGGCCGCGCGTGAAGGTCGTGCCGGCCTCGAGCGGCGTCGACCCGCTCTCCACGCTGTTCGTGTACGCCATCACCAGGCCGATCGCCACCAGCAGGGCCGCGTAGACGACCAGCTGGATGTCGAACGCCCGCCACGCGGCCCCGACCGACCTGGCCGCCCAGTCGGTGACGCGTGCAGGCTCGGCTCGGATGACGCCCATCAGTCGTTCGAGTAGAAGTTCGTGCGCTCGAGGTTCTCGGGGAGACGGTAATCCTTCTCGATCCCGTAGTGGAGCTGGAAGAAGTATTTGACGATCTCGGTCGCCGCGTTGCCCTTGGTCCGCGAGTCGTGGGCGAAGGCCATCACGATCAGACGCGAGTCGTGGTCGGCGAACGAGCCATTCCGTGGGTCCTTCGGCGTGAAGCCCACGAAGAAGGACGAGTAGGGGAGGCGGCCCTTCGAGTCCGGCGTCCCGAACTCCGCCGTGCCCGACTTGCCGGCGATCTTGATCGGCAGGTCAACGAGGTTGTACGTGTGGCGGAGGGTGACGGTGGTCCGCGCGGCTTCGCGCATCGTCCTTAGGACGCTCGACTTGACCTTGAGCTTGCGGATCACCTTCCGCTCGAAGGGACGAATCACCGTACCATCCGGGCCGATCACCTCGCGCACGACCTGCGGCTGATAGAGCGTGCCGCCGTTGGCCAGCGCGGCGTAGGCGTTGATCAGCTGCAGTGGCGTGACTGCGTCGTAGCCCTGGCCGATGCCGGCCTGATAGGTTTCGCCCGGGAAGACGCGGGCTCCGAGGGCCTCCTGCTTCCAGGCGTTGTCGGGCACGATCCCGACGACCTCGCCGGGCAGGTCGACGCCGGTCGGGGCTCCGAAGCCGTATTGACGCGCCCAGTACGCCAAGCGGTCGATGCCCAGCATCCCCGCCACCTGGTAGAAGAACGTGTCGCTCGAGTGGCCGAAGCCGCAGTAGATGTCGCACGCGCCCCAGCCACGCCGGTTCCACTCATAGAACTTGGTGTCCCCGAGCGTGAGGTACGGCTTCGTCATCAGGCGGGTGTCAGCCGTGATGTCGCCGTCGGCGAGGCCACCCGTGCCGGTCACGAGCTTGTAGGTCGAGCCCGGCGCGTAGTGCGCCTGGATCGCGTGGTTGAGCAGCGGCTTGTCCTTGTTGCTCAGCAACTTCTTGTACTCGGCCTGGCTGATCCCGCGGGCGAACTTGTTGTTGTCGTAGGTCGGCAGGCTGACCATGGCCAGGATCTCGCCGGTCTGGGGGTCCATGGCGATGACGACGCCACGGGTCATCCCGATCACGTCCATCGCCCACTTGAGGGCCTTCTGCGCGTTCTTCTGCGCTTTCGTGTCGATCGTGAGCCGGAGCGAGGCACCCGGGACCGGTTCGCGGACGGTCTGGAGGACCTGGGTGCGGCGACCGGTACTGTCGCGGGCGACCGTCTGGACGCCGTACGTGCCGCGAAGCTCGGTCTCGTACTGCGCCTCGAGCCCGACCTTGCCAAGGAGGTCGTCGGGCTGATAGCCCTGGTCTCGAAGATCGGCGAGCTCCTCGGCGGAGACGGGACCCGTATACCCGAGGAGTTGTGCCAGGAGGGCGCCGTCTGTGTACTGCCGGCGAGCCTCCACCGCGACGTCGACGCCCGGCAGCTCGAAACCGGCCTCGGAGATGAGCTGGGCGGTGCGCCGGTCGACATCTTGTGCGATTCGCACAAGGTCGAACGCAGATCCCGGGTTGCTGTCGATCGTGGCGTTGATCTCGGCCGGGTCCATCCTGAGGAGTGCGCCCAGTCGTGCGACGACCTGGTCACGCATCTCGTCCGGGAGGTCGGCTGGTCGGATCTTGACAGCGAATGTCGGGACGTTCTTCACGAGCAGACGACCCTTGCGGTCATACATGTACCCGCGCGGCGCCGGGATCGGCTCATCCACCGTCCGCTGCCGGTTGGAGATGGCCGTGAACTCGCTCCCGTTGGAGATCTGGAGGTAGAAGAGCCGCGCCGTCAGCGTGCCGACGGCGAGCACGACCACCAGGCCGAACACGAGGAAGCGCGACAAGCGGCGCTCGTACAGGGGCCGACCGTCAAGGAACGGGTTCACCAGTCCACCCGCTCCTGCTCCATCCGTCGGTCATGCACGGCCACCGTGAGCGGGCCGATGATCACGCCGAGGACCGCGTCGTACAGGGCACCCGGGAACACGGCTGAGAGCGGATCGCTCGTGGCCGGCGGAGCTCCAAGGGCACCAAAGACGGCGAACAGGATCATCGAGTACGCGATGCTCGCCAGGAAGACGGCAACGATCGGCACGATCGGCCGAAGGTGTGCGAGCGTCCGCGCCAGGAGCGCCGTCCCCCCGACGCAGAGGAGGAGCGCAAAGGCGGTCGAGCCGAGGGGGCGTTGTGCCAGGACATCGATCGCTAGTCCTCCGACGAAGGCCCAGACCAGGCCGGCCTCGACACCGATGGCGATCGTGACCACGACCGCCAGGACGAGCACCGGGTGCGGATGCGCGGACCCGATCCTGAGATATGGGATCACGGTGAGTTCGATGAGGGCCGTCACCACTGCGCCGACCGCAGCGAGTAGCAGGGTCATCGGACGGCTCGATACCTCGGCGGAGCGGCCAGAGAGGTCCCGCGCCCACCTGCCCGGCTCGATTGATCGCGACCGACTCGGCGGCGACGTTTCGGCGGGAGTATCCCATGGTCTCCCGGAACGGGCAACGACGGGTCCGGTCGAGGCTGTTTCACGTGAAACCCAGCCGTCGGATGACCCTGGAAGGCGTCATTCGAGGGAAACAGCTGGTCGCCGGAGAAGGCCCCGGAGAGGGCCGATGAAGCGTCAGATACGAGCCCTTGGTCATGCTGGGTTCCCCCCGCATGCGACCGAGGTCGAACGGCCGTCGATGGTAGAATCGGTATCCGTGAAATCAGTCCGAGCGGATCGCTGAGTGGGGCGGACGATCGCCTGCGCGAACCAGAAAGGCGGCGTCGGCAAGACCACGACGGTCGTGAATCTGGCGAGTCTTCTCGCTCTCGCCGGTGACCGCATCCTCCTCATCGATCTGGACCCCCAGGGCAACGCGACGAGCGGGCTCGGTATCGACCGAGCCTCCCTCGAACGATCGACCTACGACGGCATCATCGATGGCGTCGACCTGGCCGACCTCGTCACGCGCGGCACGTCGCCCGGCGTGGATGTCATCCCATCGGCGATCGCCTTGGCCGGCGCCGAGGTCGAGCTGGCCAGCGCCGGTTCGAGGGAGCGGCGTCTGCGGACCGCGCTCGCTGGCCTGGTGGATCGGTACGACGTCATCTTCATCGACTGCCCGCCATCACTGGGCCTGTTGACCGTGAACGCGCTGACCGCCGCCGACGCGGTCCTCATCCCGCTCCAATGTGAGTACTACGCCCTGGAGGGCCTGACCCAGTTGCTGGCCACCATCGATCTCGTTCGCGACCATCTCAATCCCCGTCTCGCCATCGATGGCGTCGTGCTGACGATGGCCGACGCCCGCACGAATCTCTCCGCCGACGTCGAGGCTGAGGCTCGCCGGCACCTTGACGGCGCGGTCTACCAGACCGTGATCCCGCGAAGCGTGCGGTTGTCCGAAGCGCCCAGCCACGGACGCTCGATCGCGGCCTACGCCCCGGATTCGCGCGGTGGACAGGCCTATGCCGCGCTTGCCCAGGAGTTTCGTGCGCGAAACGCCCGACACGGGGTCTCGATGACCCAGCTGGAACAGTCGATCCGTGAACCGGAGGCCGTGCTCTCATGACCGTCCAGCCCGAGCGCGCGCACGGTCTCGGCCGTGGGCTCGCAGCCCTGATCCCGCCGCGGACGGACGCCCGGATCGGAGCGGTCGATATCCCCATCGCCAGCATCCGCCCAAACCCGGACCAGCCCCGCCGGCGGTTCGGCGATGCGGAGATGGCGACGTTGATCGCCAGCATCCGCGAGCACGGCGTGCTCCAGCCCGTGCTCGTCGCCGAGACCCTCGACGGCTACCAGCTGATCGCGGGGGAGCGCCGCGTGCGCGCGGCGAGTGCGGCCGGCCTCGAGCGCATCCCGGCGGTCGTTCGGGAGCTGGACGACCGGTCCCGACTCGAGTTGGCGCTCGTCGAGAACCTCCAGCGGGAGGACCTGGACCCGATCGAGGCGGCCGACGGGTTCCGTCGGCTCATCGACGACTTCGGCTTCACCCACGAGGAGATCGCCGAGCGCGTCGGTCGAGCCCGCTCGACCGTCGCGAATACGCTGCGTCTCCTCGAGCTGGCACCGGCCGTCCAGGCCGCCATCGTCGACCGACGCATCAGTGAGGGCCACGGCCGGGCGCTGGGTGGGCTCTCGGCGGACCATCAGGAACA
Organism: Candidatus Limnocylindrales bacterium; assembly: GCA_036554825.1. Lineage (GTDB taxonomy): Bacteria > Chloroflexota > Limnocylindria > Limnocylindrales > CSP1-4 > SPCO01. The sequence continues at coordinate 2,756 of DATBMM010000074.1, read as the reverse complement.
CGTGCTCGGGACCGTGGTCGACCAGGACCTCTCGGTCCGCCAGACCGAAGAGCTCGTCCGCCGCCTGCGCGAGCCTCGACCGACGGCGGCCGCGGGCGACGAGGTCGCGACGACCCGCGACCCCGACCTCGAGCGTGTCGAAGAGGAGCTGCGACGGGTGCTCGGCACGAAGGTGAGCCTCGCCCGTTCGCGTCGCGGCGGGCGGATCGTGATCGAGTTCTACAGCGACGAGGAATTGGGGCGGCTCTACGACCGCCTGACCGGAGGGACCGCGTGACCGAGGAAGCGGCCAAGAACCCGCCCACGAGCACGAACGGCCGCGGCCGCAAGGGTCGCGGCCAGGCCGGGGACTACACGGCCGCGAGCATCCAGGTCCTCGAGGGCCTGGAGGCGGTGCGTCGGCGGCCGGGCATGTACATCGGCTCGACCGACGATCGCGGGCTCCACCATCTGGTGTGGGAGGTCGTCGACAACTCGATCGACGAGGCGATGGCGGGCCACGCCACCACGATCACCGTGACCATCCGCCAGGACAGTACGGTCATCGTGCAGGACGACGGGCGCGGAGTCCCCGTCGGCAAGCACTCGACCGGCAAGGATGCGCTCGAGGTCGTGCACACGGTCCTGCACGCTGGCGGCAAGTTCGGGGGCGGCGGCTACAAGGTGTCCGGCGGGCTCCACGGCGTCGGCGTCAGCGTCGTCAATGCGCTGTCGGAGTGGATGCGCGTCGAGTCGGCGCGCGATGGCTCCATCTGGATGCAGGAGTACGAGCGAGGCAAGCCGAAGGCGTCCGTCAAGAAGATCGGCCCGCAGGGCGACCGCCGCGGCACGCTCACCTCGTTCCGGGCAGACCCCACCATGTTCACGACCACGGAGTACTCGTTCGAGGTCATCAGCGAGCGACTCCGCGAGTCGGCATACCTCACGAAGGGCGTTTGGATCACGCTCATCGACGAGCGCATCGACCGCGAGCGGTCCTTCTACTTCGAGGGCGGGCTCGAGTCGTTCGTACGACACCTCAACCGGAACAAGGAGGCCCTCCACGACCGCCCGATCTACGTCGAGCGAAAGGAGGGCTCGACCGCCGTCGAGGTCGCGTTCCAGTACAACGACGCGTATACCGAGAACGTGCTCGCCTTCGCGAACAACATCAACACGGTCGATGGCGGCACCCACGTCACGGGTTTCCGCGCGGCGCTCACGAGCTCGCTCAACGACTGGGCGCGGCGCGCTGGCGTGCTCAAGGACAGCGACACGAACCTGTCAGGCGATGATGTCCGCGAGGGCCTGACCGCGGTCATCAGCGTCAAGCTCACCGATCCGCAGTTCGAGGGACAGACGAAGGCCAAGCTCGGTAACCCCGAGGTCAAGGGCCAGGTCCAGACCGCCGTCGGCGAGGCCATCGGCCAGTACCTCGACGAGAACCCGGCCGACGGCCGGCGGATCATCGAGAAGTGCCTCACCGCCGCCCGCGCCCGCGAGGCGGCTCGTAAGGCGCGCGACCTCGTCCTGCGCAAGGGCGCGCTCGAGGGGATGTCGCTGCCCGGCAAGCTCGCCGACTGCCAGGAGCGCGATCCGGCGCGCAGCGAGATCTTCATCGTCGAGGGCGACTCGGCCGGCGGCTCGGCGAAGGCCGGCCGGGATCGACGCTTCCAGGCGATCCTGCCCATGTTCGGCAAGATGCTCAACGTCGAAAAGGCACGGCTCGACAAGGTCCTCTCGAGCGACAAGATCCGGCCGCTGATCATCGCCCTCGGGGCGGGCATCGGCGAGGGCTTCGACGTCACCAAGATCCGCTACCACCGGATCATCCTGATGAGCGACGCCGACGTCGATGGCGCGCACATCCGGACCCTGCTCCTGACGTTCTTCTACCGGCACATGCCCGAGGTCATCGAGGCGGGGTACCTGTACATCGCCCAGCCGCCGCTCTACCGGATCTCCACCGGCAAGGTCACGAAGTACGCCCAGTCGGAGCGTGATCGCGACAGGATCGTCAAGGAGTTCAACGTCAAGAACCTGTCCGTGCAGCGGTTCAAGGGCCTTGGCGAGATGAACGCCGAGCAGCTCTGGGAGACCACGATGAACCCCGAGACGCGCACGCTCCTGCGCGTCGACTCGGAGAACGCGGCCCTCGCCGACGAGATCTTCACGATGCTCATGGGCGAGAAGGTCGGCCCGCGTAAGGACTTCATCAAGGCCGAAGCGCGCAAGGTGCAGAACCTTGACGTCTGAGGCGCGGGTGATCGATGTCCCGGGCATCCCCCGGTTCGAGATCGCACCGCACCACTGCTTCGCGTGCGGCTCGCTCAACGCCCATGGGATGCATCTCGATCTCCACGTCGAGCGCGGCCGCTCGTGGGTCGAGCTCACCTATGAGCAGCGCTTCCAGGGCTGGGACGGCATCGCGCATGGCGGGATCCTGGCCACGATCCTCGACGAGGTCATGGCGTGGGCCCTCGTCGGAGAGGACGACTGGGGTCTGACGGCCCGTCTGACCATCGACTTCAAGCGGCCGGTCGAGGTCGGGCAGGCGATCCGGGCCGAGGGCTGGGTCACCCGCTCTCGACGACGCCTGGTCGAGACCGAGGGCCGCGTCACCGATGCCCGGACCGGGCAGCTGCTCGCCGGCGCGCGCGGGCTCTACGTCGCGGCCGATGAGAGCCGCAAGCGCGAGCTGCGCCAGCGGTATGGCTGGCGACCGCTCGACGATGCGAGCGCCGAGGCCAGGGCGTGAGCTCCACCGCCCCGGAGGC
>DATBMM010000123.1:0-4637 GCA_036554825.1 Candidatus Limnocylindrales bacterium | reverse complement strand
ACCACCCTGCACCCATAGCATCCCCTCTACAACCGAAGAGCACGTATCAAGAGATGGCTGAGGGACCGGCCCGTTGACGCCACGACAACCTACCGACGCGAGGTCGGCAAGGTGCCAAGTCCGGGGCAGGTCCTCCTGCGTGATACGGGTCTCTCCGGAGTCCCAACCAACGACCAGGGCCTGACCCGACCACGACCGGTCCATCGCCGACGAGCGACCTGGAGACCGACCGTGACCGCACCGACCCTGACACCGACCACCCCGGCCCGACCCGCCGCGGGCACGACCCAGCCGACCTCGGCCGGCATCCGCATCACCGGGATGGCGTGTCGGAACTGTGGGCTGGCGCAGCCGTTGGCCGTCGCGTACGTCTGCCCCGCGTGTTTCGGCCCGCTCGAGGTGGCCTACGACTACGGGGTCATCGCGCGGACGCTGACCCGTGAGGCGATCGCCGTGCGGGCGCCCGGGATCTGGCGCTACCTCGAACTGCTGCCGGTCGAGGCGCCACCCGTCCGGTCGCTGCCGGTGGGGTCCACGCCACTCGTCGCGGCAGACCGGCTCGGCGCGTCGCTCGGCGTCGACGGGCTGTGGGTCAAGGACGACACGCGCAATCCGTCGCTCTCGTTCAAGGACCGGCCGGCTGCCATCGCGGCCGCGCGGGCCGTCGACTTCGGCCTGCCCGCGCTCGCCTGTGCATCGACCGGCAACCTGGCCGGTGCGACCGCGGCCGCCGCCGCTGCCGTCGGCCTGCCGGCCTACGTGTTCATCCCGGCCGACCTCGAGACCGCCAAGGTCGACCACGCGCTGTCCTACGGCGCCACCGTCGTCCCGATCGATGGCACCTACGACGACGTCAATCGGCTCTGCCTCGAGATCGCCGACGAGACCGGTTGGGGCTTCATCAACATCAACCTGCGCCCCTTCTACGCTGAGGGCTCCAAGACCCTCGCCTACGAGATCGCCGAATCGCTGGGCTGGCGCAGCCCCGACGTCATCGTGGCGCCGGTCGCCTCGGGTGCCATGTTCACCCGAGTCGCGCGGGGGTTCGAGGAGCTGGCCGACGTCGGTCTGATCGAGCGCCGGCAGATCCGCTTCGTCGGCGGCCAGGCCGCAGGCTGCGCTCCGGTCGCGACGGCATTCGACGCCGGTGTCGACGTCATCGAGCCGGTCCGCGAGCCGGACACGATCGTCCGCTCGCTGGCGATCGGCAACCCAGCCGACGGACGCTATGCGGTGGAGCTGGCCAGAGAGAGCGGTGGGTCGATCGAGGCGATCCCCGACGACGTGACGGCCGCGGCGATCCGTGACGTCGCTCGCCTCGAGGGCATCTTCCCGGAGACCGCCGGCGGCGTGACGCTGGGTGCGGTCGCCGCCGCCAAGAGACGCGGCGTCATCCGGCCGGGCGATGAGGTCGTCGCGCTGCTGACCGGCAACGGCCTCAAGACCCCCGACGCGCGCCTGTTCGATCAGCCGGACGGCATCGCCCCGATCGCTGGGCCAGCGCAGCCCGGGCTGGCACCGGTCATCCGGCCGAGTCTCGCCGCCTTCGAGACGTGGCTGGAGTCGGCCTCATGAGCACGGTCCGCATCCCGCCGACGTTGCGTGCCGCGACCGGCGGGGAGAAGCTCATCTCCGTCCCGGGCGCAACGGTGCGCGAGGTGATCCGCGGGCTCGTCGCGGCCCACCCGGGCCTGGAGTCGCAGCTCCTCACCCAGGACGGCGACCTGAACCGCTTCGTCAACGCGTTCCTCAACGACCAGGACGTGCGCCACCTACAAGCGCTCGACACGCCCGTCGGTGACACGGACACGCTGGTCTTGCTGCCGGCCATGGCAGGCGGCTGACCAGGGCACGGCCGCCCGCCGAAACGCGGGAGTAGGCTTGGTCGATGTCCACGGACCGGCCACCGCCTGACGACGGCGAGGACTACTGGCGCGAGTTCCTGACCCGCGGCGACGCCAGCGAGACGAAGTTCCGTCGCGTCTTCCGGATGCTCCCGCACGGACCACGCTGCAAGCTCTGCGCGGCCCCCTTCGCCGGCGCCGGCGCGCCGCTCATGCGCCTGATCAACAAGCGACCGGCCCTCAAGAACCCGGCCGTCTGCAACACGTGCATGGACAACATGGAGAAGCACCGGGGCGGCGCCGAGGTCGACGGCAGCTACCTCTTCGCCGACATCCGCGGCTCGACGGCGCTGGCAGAGCGACTCACGCCCGTGGAGTTCCGCGCGCTGATCGACCGGTTCTACGCGACCGCCAGCGAGGCTGTGTTCGCCCACGACGGGGGCGTTGACAAGTTCGTCGGGGACGAGATCGTCGCCTTCTTCTTCCCGCTCCTGTCGGGTCCACGACACGCCGAACAGGCCGTGGCGACGGCGCTCGCCATCCTTCGGGCGACCGGCCACGCGGATCGAGGCGGGCCATGGGTGCCGGTCGGCGTCGGCGTGTCGACCGGCCCGGCCTGGGTCGGGGTGGTCGGCGATGAGAAGCGGCTCGATATCACGGCGCTCGGGGACCTCGTCAACGTCGCCGCGCGGCTTGGCGGCGCAGCCCGCGCCGGCGAGGTCCTGGTCACCGCCGAGGCTGCGCAGGCCGCCGATCTCGGACCCGGCCTCGAGAGGCGAAGCCTCGAGTTGAAGGGCAAGTCGACCGCGACCGAGGTCATCAGCCTCACTCTTGGGAGGCTCCCTGTGGGAGTCGCCTAGGCGTCGTCGAGCGCGCGACGGAGATCGTCGATCAGGTCAAGGACGCCTTCGATGCCGACCGATAGTCGGATGAGCGCCGGGTCCACCGCGAGCGCCGTTTCCGAGACCGACATGTGGGTCATCGCGGCCGGGACCTCGATGAGTGACTCGACGCCGCCGAGCGACTCGGCGAGGGTGAACACTCGCGTCCCCTCGGCCACGGCGACCGCGCGCTGGGCGCCGGAACGACCATCGCGGGCCGACGGCAGGAACGAGACCATTCCGCCGAAGCCCGGGTACCTGACCTCCGCGATGTCGTCGCGGGCCCGTAGGAACTCCGCGACGGCCTGCGCATTGGCGCCGTGCCGCTCGACCCGGAGGTGCAGCGTGCGCAGGCCGCGCAGCACGAGGAAGCAGTCGAGGGGACCGGGCACCCCGCCCATCGCGTTCTGGAGGAAGCGCAGTCGTTCGGCGATCGCGTCATCGGACGTGACCGCCACGCCGAGCACGACATCCGAGTGGCCGGCCAGGTACTTCGTCGCTGAGTGGAACACGATGTCGGCGCCCATCGTGAGCGGGCGCTGGATGGCCGGCGAGGCGAAGGTGTTGTCGACCACGATCAGTGGGCGCCGACCACCCTCCGCAGCGCGCCGATCGACGGTCCGGGCCACCTCGGCGATATCGACGGTCTTGAGCAACGGATTGGTCGGCGTCTCGAACCACACCAGGCGGGTCCGCTCCGAGAGGGCCTCCCACAGGGCGTCCATGCCCGCGGTCAGATCGATGAACGTCGAGGTGACGCCGCCGCCGGGCCGGCGGACCTTCTCGAGGTAGCGATACGTGCCGCCGTACACATCGTCCCCGACGACGACCTCCTCGCCCGGTTCGGCGAGCTCGGCGATGGCCGCCGTCGCGGCCGAGCCCGAGGCGAACGCAAAGCCGTGACGACCGGCTTCCAGCGTCGCGACGGCTCGTTCGAGCCGCTCGCGCGTCGGGTTCTGCGAACGGGCGTACTCGTACCCGCGCCGTGGCTGGCCGACCGCGTCCTGCTCGTAGGTCGAGGTCTGGTAGATCGGCGGCGCGACCGCCCCGGTCAGCTCGTCGGGCTCGGCGCCGGCGTGGACGGCCAGCGTGTCGAAGGACGGCTCGTCGAGGGCGTCAGTCCGGGCCATGGCTGGATGATGGCATCGCGACGACCGTCGCGTCGGGCGAACGCCGGCTCAGCCGGTCGGCGCCCAGCCCTCGCTCTCGAAGACGAGCTCCGGGCCGTCGAACTCGTCCATCTGGGTCCCGACCTGCCGGAAGCCGAACCGCGCGAGGACCGCCTGCGACGCCAGGTTGTCGGGCGCCGTCGACGCGCGGAACCGGGTGATGCCGTGTTCCCGCCATGCCCATTCGAACAGCGCCCGGACGACCTCGGTGGCGACGCCCTGGCGCCGGTACTCGGGCTCCACCCGGTAACCGACCTCGACCTGCCCGTGCTCGTCGGGTGGTGCGTGAAAGCCGACCGATCCGATCACCCGGCGGCCTTCCGTGTCCTCCAGCACGATCGCGCGGCCCAGCCACGGTTGCGCGCTGGGATCGGCTGACAGATCGGCGATCCGGAACATCAGGAAGTGCTCGAGGTCGACCGGCATGTTCGTCGGCACCGTCGCGCCGATCAGGTGTTCGGCGGCCGACAAGTCGCGCCGCGCGAGCGCCTCCATGAACGGCAGCGACATCGACACGAGCTCGAACCGTGGCGTGCGGATCGGTGGGACGGCAGGCACCGGTGCATCTTCGCACCACCTCGCGGCATGGATGGCTGAGAGAACCTGATACACTCAGTGAGCACGTTTTAGCTCGAGGATCCCATGGATAGCTCTACGGTCAGCCCCGTCACCGACCTCCCTCTGCGCGAGCGCCTGCTCGCCTGGAAGGAGATCCTCGAGACCGCGAACCCACCGGTCTCGCG
>DATBMM010000047.1:0-2222 GCA_036554825.1 Candidatus Limnocylindrales bacterium | reverse complement strand
CGATCGATTCTGCTTACACACCATACGAATCAGCCGATCGACGGGCATATGCGGCCGCGCGGGCGGTTCGCGATGCACGATCCCCGCACGATCCCGCGCGCGCCAGCCGTCGCGACGCGGGCGAACGGCCCGTTGACCCCGACAACCCCCGATTCGTCTGCTGCCAGCAGAATGGCGGCCGCGAACGACGGCAGCGTCAGCCGCGCTCGACCGTCAAACGCCGTCAGCCCGGCACTCGAGTGTCGCGCCGACGTTCCGCCGCAACGATCAGTGGCAGAACGCCGTGCCGCGGTCGCTGAAATCGCCGCTCACGGGGATGAACTCCCAGTCGTACGCGCCCTCGCGGAGCGTCAGCTTGAACACGCCATGGGTGACCGCTGCACGCAGTTCGCTGTTGGCGACCACATCGCTGAAGCGGCGGAGCGGTGTGCCGCCCGTCCCGACCACGAACTGGCGGATGCCGCGCTCGCGGTCCTCATCGCCGTCCGGGTCCTGCGGAGCGAACCGTTCGTAGTCGTGGTCGTGGCCGTTGATCACGACGTCGACGCCAGCCGGGTAGAGGGCGCTCCAGAACGGCGCGACCGACCGATCGTTCCCGTGCTCGCCCGAGCTGAACCGAGGCTTGTGCCAGATCGCGGCGGTGCACTGCGCGTCGGACGCCGCCAGGTCGGCCGCGAGCCAGCGGCCTTGCGGTGAATCCGCCTCGCAGCCGGTGTTCTTGTCGCACTCGGAATCGAGCATCAGGACATGCCACGACCCGATGTCGAACGAGTACCACGAGTCGCCATCGGGCCCCCGCGCGGCGTCGCCGAAGTAGCCGAAGTAGCCCGCGAGGTCCGACGTGTGCCAGTCATGGTTGCCCGGCACGGGGCGCGTGCGTGCCTTGTGGCGACCCCAGGTGTCGTCGTAGCAGGTGGCGAACTCCTCGGCCGACCCGTTCTCGTAGGCGTTGTCGCCGGCGGTGAACACCGTGCCCTCGATCCCGTCGATGAGGGCAGCGGTCATCGAGTCCTCGCGCGTGTCGCAGTCGCCGATGTCGCCCGCGCCGACGAGGACCCCGACCTCCGCAGCACTGGCACCGGCCGTGGGTGAGGGCTCGGTCGGGGAGGCTGACGCGGAACCGGAGGCGGATGGGGAGGTCGTGGCGGCGGCGGTCGGCGACGTGGCCGGCGAACCGCTCGGCGTCGGGCCGCCCCCAGCGCCCCTCGTGACCATGATCACGATCGCCAGGAGCAAGACGAGCAGCGCGACCGCGATGAGCACGCCGACGGCGCGCTGTGTCGAGCCGCGATCGGGACCGCGGCCGGTCGGACCGGGCGCGGGCGCGGGCGTGGTCGGCGGCGGGCTCCCGGTCATGCGGGCGCCAGCCTAGCGGATACGGCGCAAGGGGCTCGTCGACGTCACGGCGCCCACTCGGCGCCGCTACGCTTCGGCGATGGACCACGCCCGGGCGGTGATCATCGGCGGCGGGGTCGGCGGGACGTCGGTCGCCTATCACCTGGCCGAGCGCGGTTGGACCGACATCGTGCTCGTCGAGCGGGCCGAGCTCACCAGCGGCTCGACCTTCCACAGCGCCGGCCTGGTCGGGCAGCTCCGCAGCTCCGTGACCCTGACCCGGATGATGATGTACGGCTCCGACCTCTACCGGCGGCTGCGGGAGGAGACCGGCGTCGACCCCTCCTGGCACGAGGTCGGCTCGATCCGACTCGCGTCCACGCGGGAGCGCATGGAGGAGCTCGAGCGCCAGGCGGGCTGGGCGAAGACGTTCGGGCTGCCGATGGAGCTGATCGATGCGCAGGAGGCCCAGGACCGATTCCCGCTGATGTCGACCGACGGCGTGCTCGGCGCGGTGTGGCTGCCGACGGATGGCTGGCTCGACCCCTCGGGGCTCGCCCAGGCGCTCGCCGCAGGGGCGCGGCAGAAGGGTGTCTCGATCCGGACCGGCACGCGGGTCGTCGCGATCGGCGTCGACCGCGGGCGCGTCACCGGGGTGACCGTGGAGCACAAGGGCGCAAGGAGCGAGATCGCCACCGACGTCGTCGTGAATGCCGGTGGCATGTTCGCCCCGGAGATCGCGCGCCTGGTCGAGGTGACGGTGCCGATCGTCCCGATGGCCCATCAATACCTCTTCACCGAGCCGCTCGAGGGCGTCGACCCCGCGTTGCCGCAGCTGCGCGATCCGGACAACCTCGTCTACTTCCGCGAGGAGGTGGGCGGGCTGT
>DATBMM010000038.1:0-2539 GCA_036554825.1 Candidatus Limnocylindrales bacterium | reverse complement strand
ACCACCGCGCGCTCCTGGGCGGGCGCTATCTTGTGCCTCCACTCCCCGTCGGTTTGCACCCATGCACGAACCGTCGCCTGAGCGATCGGCCGGCATCGGCAGGACGGCTTCCTTCGACCGGCCGTGTACCGCATGCAACGCGCGTCGGACGAGCGGGGCATCAGCGCCGATGGACCGACGGTACGTGCACCTGATGCAAGGCGGAGCCGAGTAGCCGCGAGGTCGCTGTGCGTGGGTACGACGTTCGACCTGGACAGGTACGAAGGAGCGCTGGTCCAGGACGGGCCAGGCCCTGGATCACCAGGAGCAGGGTGCACTACCTCCTGGGCAGATCCGAGAGGGTCCAGTCGTCGGCGGTCTCGCCGGGCCGATAGCGCGAGTTCGCGGCCTTGAACGTCATGCCGCGGAAACCCTGGGCGCGCCACGATCCGACCCACGAGCCGATGGGATGCCGTACATACGGCCCCGGCCGGATCAGCGTGCTGGGCGCCACGATCGAGTCGAGCACCCGCCGCCGTTCGAGCAACGGGACGTCGAAGAGGGACTGGCCGTCGAGCCAGAGCAGGTCGACGACGACGAGGTTGACGGCCTCCTCCTCGCCGAGCTCCATCGCGGCGACCTCTGCCTCTCGCCGTTCCTCGAATTCCTGGATCCGGTTGCGTCGACCGCCGATGAACATCCGCGAGACTTGGCCGGCCATGGTCGGGTACTCGTTCACCCAGGTTCGGATGCCGACGCCCTCCGAGGCGATCTGCTTCGTCACGTAGGCCTCGAAGATCGCGCCGCCGGGTGCGATGTGGGCGGTGTTCTGCTCCAGGGCGGCGGCCAGCTCCGGGTGATCGTCGAGGGGCTCGCCATCGACCCAGATCGACCCGCGACCTCCGCCGACCGCGGCGATCACCCGTAGCCCCGGCCACGCCGGCTCGACGATCGGATCGGCGATGCTCGTCGGGCGCGTCCGGCCGAAGTCCTGCGGTCGCAGCGACCGGGCGAACTCGTGGGTGTCGGCAGGGGTCGACGGCGTCATCGGGGCCATCGTAGCGGCCGGTGGCGCGAACCTCGTGAGCCGGGTCGAGCGGGAATGGCGACCGGCGTCGGCGACCGGAACCTAGGATGGTCGCCGGATGCCCGACCTCGACCCAGGTTCGCTCGAAGTCGCCGACTGCCCGATGTGCGGGTCGAGCGAGCGCGTCGCTCGGTACGCCCTCCTCCCGTATGGCGTGGTCCGCTGTGCCCGCTGCGGCATGCACTACCTGTCGCCGCGTCTCCCTGAGCAGGTGATGCTCGATCTGTATCGCACGGGCGACTACTTCGAGGGTCGGGAGGTCGGCTACGACAGCTACGCCGAGCAGGAAGCGGCGCTGCGGGCGACGTTCCGCCGCGTGGCGAAGGACCTCGTCAAGGCCGGCTACGCGGGCGGCGACCTCCTCGAGGTCGGTGCGGGTTTCGGGTACCTGCTGGAGACGGTGCGGCCCGACTTCCGGTCAGTGATGGGGACCGAGTACGCGGCGGCGGCCGCGGAGGCCGCCCGGGCACGCGGGCTCGATGTCCGAGTCGGCGGCCTCGACGCCGTGCCCGCCGATCGGATGTTCGACTGCATCGTCGGCGCGCACGTCATCGAGCACGTCTACGACCCGCGCGCCTTCGTCGGCGAGCTGATGACGCGGTTGCGACCGGGCGGCCGGGTGATCCTCGGGACGCCCGACATGGGCAGCGCCTGGCGGCGCCTCATGGGCCGCCGCTGGCCATCGTTCAAGGTGCCGGAGCACGTCCTCTACTTCGACCGCCCGACGTTGACGGCGCTGCTCATCGATGCGGGCTTCGAGGACGTGCGGTCGTTCCCGTACCTCCACTCGTTCCCGCTGTCGCTGATCTTCGGCAAGCTCGGGGTCCGATCCGCGAACCGACGGCTGGGCGCGCTCGGGCGGCTGCCGGTCCCGCTACCGGCGACGACGCTCGCGTTGTCGGGGCGCAAGCCTGACGGTCGCTCTCAGGGCTGATCGCCGGCGTCGCCGAGGGACGCCTCCCGGTCCGCCCGGGAGTCCTGGCGGAGGATGTCGATGAGCGCCGGGCTCCGATAGCGACCGATCGCCCAGCGCAGGCGGATGGACGACACGTCCCGCACCGCCGTGATGGAGTCACGGACGACGCGGACGGAGCTCGGGCCGTCGTCCTGGAGCTGGACCGGGATCCGCTTGAGATCGAGGCGGTTCTTGAGCAACAGGTAGATCAGCTCGACGTCGATCGCGAACCCGTCGACCCTGGCCACGCGGAACAGCTCGGCGGCGACGTCGCCGCGGAACACCTTGAACCCGCACTGGGTGTCGTAGATCCCACCGGTCACCAGGGTCCGGAAGACGACGCTCGCGACCTGGGAGAGCACCGCCCGCCCGGCCCCGGGGCGCTCGTAGCGCGATCCCGGCAGCGTCCGGTCGCCGATGACGGCGTGGTAGTGGTGCTCCCGGATCCAGCGCATCGCGTGCGGGATGGGTTCCAGTCCGTAGGGCAGGTCCGCGTCCGTGAAACCGCGGATCATCCC
>DATBMM010000035.1:0-3663 GCA_036554825.1 Candidatus Limnocylindrales bacterium | reverse complement strand
CTCCGCTTCAAGACCGTCGCCTACCACCGGGCGGCCGACGCGATCGGTCGTAGCCCGATCGACCTGGTCGCCGCCTACCGCGACGGCGACCCACCCAAGATCCCCGGGGTCGGTGCAGCGATCAGCGACAAGATCACCGAGATCGCGACCACCGGCCGGCTGGCGTACTACGACAAGCTGATCGCGGAGGTCCCGCCCAGCCTCGTCGAGCTGTTGCGGATCCCGGGGCTCGGGCCGAGGACCGTCCGCCAGATCTGGCTCGACCTCGGCGTCCTGACCATGGACGACCTCAGGAAGGCGGCCGAGGGCGCCCGGATCCGCGAGCTGCGCGGCCTCAGCGAACGCACGGAGCAGATCATCCTCGAGGGCATCCACCGCCTCGAGACCACGCCCCGCCGGATGCACCTGCACCGCGCCGAGGCGACGATCCTCGGGCTCGTCGAGGCGCTGATCGACACGCCCGGCGTGACGTCCATCGAGCCGGCCGGGTCCTTCCGCCGCAAGCGCGAGTCCATCGGCGACCTCGATCTCCTCGCCGAGACCGACGACGGCCCGGCGCTCATCGAGCGGTTCACCGGGCACGGCCTCGTCGACCAGGTGCTCAACAAGGGCGGGTACAAGGCGGCCATCCGTCTGCTGCGCGGCCCGCAGGTCGACCTCATGGTCATGCGGCCCGGCGAGGCGGGCACCTACCGGATCCACTTCACCGGGTCGAAGGAGCACAACGTCCGGCTCCGCGAACGCGCCCGGGACATGGGCTGGAGCCTGTCCGAGAAGGGCTTCCTGCGGATCGACGAGGAGGGTGAGCCGCTCACCGGCGACGATGCCGAGCTGCGCACCTTCGCCACCGAGGAGGATGCCTACGCCTTCCTGGGCCTGCCGTTCATCGAGCCGGAGCTGCGCGAGGACGAGGGCGAGATCGAGGCCGCCCTGGCCGGCCGGCTGCCGGACCTCATCGGGCTCGAGGACCTGACCGGCGACCTGCACAGCCATTCCGACTGGTCGGACGGGACCCACACCATCGAGGTGATGGCCGAGGCGGCCCGCCGGCGCGGGCACGCCTACCAGGTCCTCACCGACCACAGCCAGTCGCTCGCCATCGCGCGCGGCCTCGCCCCCGACCGCGTCGAGCAGCAGCGCGAGATCATCGCGCAGCTCAACGAGCGGTACGCGCGCGAGGAGGCCGAGGGTACGGCGCCATCCGAGACCCCGCCCGAGGGCTTCCGCCTGCTCCACGGCTGTGAGCTCGAGATCCGGGCCGACGGGGAGCTCGACTATCCCGACGAGCTCCTGGCCCGCTTCGACCTCGTCGTCGCCTCCGTCCACGTGTCGCGCCGCCAGTCGAAGGCGGAGCTCACGCGCCGGACGCTCAACGGCATCCGCAGCCCGCACGTCGACGTCATCGCCCACCCATCGGGCCGGATGATCGGCGCCCGCGACGACCTCGACCTCGACTGGGACACCGTCTACGGCGAGGCGGCACGGACCGGGACCGTGCTCGAGATGAACGGCTCGCCGCACCGGCTGGACCTCGCGGTCGAACGAGCGCGCCGCGCGGTCGGCATGGGCGTGACGCTGGCCGTGGACTCGGACGCCCACAAGATCGCCGAGTTCGACCACCTCCGGTGGGGCATCACCCAGGCCCGCCGGGCGTGGGTCGAGCCGGGCCACGTCCTCAACACGCGGTCCCGTGCCGACGTCCTGGCCTGGGTCGCCGGCAAGCCGGATCGGGTCTGAGCGTCGTGGCCGGGAGCGCCTCGCGTACCATCCCGGCGATGCAGGACGATCGAGCCGGCCGTCGCGATCTCGCGCTCGCCGCGGTCACCATCGTCGGCCTGTCGCGCCTCATCGAGCCGCCCGGGGTGTGGTTCGTGGCGATCTTCCTGCTCGGGGCGGTGATCCTCGGCACGCTGCAGGTGCTCCACGACGAGACCGCCGACGCCGCCGACCACGCCCTCGGCATCCCCATCGAGTCGCTGATCCTGCCGGCCGTCGCCGCCGTGGCCTGCCTCGGTGCCATCCGTCTCGTCCCGTTCGGGCTGGCGCTGGCGCCGGCGCTGCTCGTCACCGGCCTCATCGTCGAGCGCTGCCTGGCGCTCGAGGCGCGCATCCTGCGCTCGCCGGGTGGCCTCGATCCCGAGGGCCGCACGACCGTGCTGGTCACGACGCTCATCGTCGGGTTCCTGGCGTTCGTCGGGGTGGCCGCCACCGTCCCGGGCGGTCTCGCCCAGCCCGGCACCACCGGAGTCGCCGGTCTGCCGCTCCCGCGCCGTGACCTGCTGGTCCTCGCGACCGGCGATGCGGTCGTCGCGTTCCTGCTCGGCTATCGGGCCGCTGCGCTGCGGGTGTCGACGCTCCGCGATGCCCTGTGGTCGGCGGCCACGTACGGGGTGGCGATCGCCATCGCCGCTGCGGCCTTGCGCTTCGTCCAGATCCCACGGTTGATGGGGCCGGCCCTGCTGACCCTCACCTTCTATCTGTGGGACGCGTTCCATGCCGCCAGCCCGTCGCGCCGCCGGGACGTCCGCTGGCTGTGGCAGACGATCCTGCTGGCGATCCTCGGGGTCGCCGTCATCGGGCTGAACCTGCTGATCCGCGAATAGCCGGTCGGGCGAGGCGGTGCCGCCGGCGAGCCGGTCAGGTGTGCGCCGCCGTCCGCGTTTGACGCCACCCGCCGCCGATGCTAGAAAGCACTGCCCCGAATCCGCAGCTTTGCTGTGCCCGAAAGGACTGACCACCCCGTGACGTTCCCCGATGTCGAGACCACCCAGCAGACCCCGGTGAACCTGACCCGGACCAAGCGCCAGCTGGCCGAGCAGGCGATCGCCCAGGCGTCCGCCGCCGAGTGGGGCGAGGCGGCCACGACGAATCGCAAGCTGCTGGAGTTGGGCCCCGACCCGGAGGCGGAGAACCGCCTGGCCAAGGCCCTGTGGGAGCTCGGCGAGTTGGCGGAGGCACGTGAGCACTACCAGACCGCGCTCGCCCTCGATCCGACCAACCGCATCGCCGAGCGCAACATCGACCGGCTCAAGGTCCTGCTCAACGCGGCTGGCGAGAAGACCGTTCCCGCCGCCGAGGGCAGCAAAGCGCCGGTCGGGATCTTCGTCGAGGAGACGGGCAAGACCGGCTTCGCCTACCTCACCGACCTCGCCTCGCCCAAGGAGCTCGCGCAGGTCAATCCGGGTGACGCGGTCGAGCTCGTGCCGGAGAAGACACGCCTCATCGCGTTCGCGAACGGGATGCGCATCGGCGTCGTCGAGCCGCGCGTCGCGGCGCGCCTGCTGAAGCTCATCGCCGATGGCAACAAGTACGCCGCCGGCGTGACGAGCCTCGGCGACGTCGACGTCCGGATCATCCTTCGCGAGGTCTACCAGGACCCGCGCAACTACGGGAAGGTGAGCTTCCCGACGGCGGCCAAGTCGACCGACCTCCGGCCGTATACGAAGGGCACCCTCGTCCGCGAGGAGATGGAGCTCGAAGAGGACCTCGAAGACGACGAGGAAGACGAGGAGATCGAGGACCTCGAGCGGGTCCTGCCGCCCGAGGAGACCTCCGAGGAGGCCTTCGTCGAGGAGCCGGACGAGGTCGACGAGACCTAGCCTCGCCTAGCCTGGGGCGAGATCCCACCTCCGCGATTCCGCTGGCACCGGCTCTTCCTGGCCA
>DATBMM010000033.1:0-9903 GCA_036554825.1 Candidatus Limnocylindrales bacterium | reverse complement strand
GATCGCCCATGACACATGAGCCGGCGCCCACGAGCCGGGCCGGAGGCGCTTGTAGGAATTCGGGGTCGGCGACGCGAGCGCCGACTGCCCCAGCGCGTGGGCGAGCAACCCGGCGATCGGCGGCCCGGCGGTGTCGGCCAGCTGCGACGGGTCATCAGGATGCGCGATGAGATCGGCGGCGGGATCGCCGCGCCTCGTCAGTCCCAGGTGGACATGGAGCCCGTTGCCCGAGATGGCGGCGTACGGCTTGGGCATGAATGAGGCGGTCGCGCCCTCGGCCCTCGCGGCCGCCCGGATGAGCTGGCGGGCGAGCAGGAACCGGTCCGCGGCGGTGAGCGGGTCCGTCGGGAGCAGGCTGACCTCGAACTGGCCCGGGCCGTACTCCTTCGCGAACTGGTGGACGTGCACCCCCGCCGCCTCGAGATCGCCGAGGATCCGCGCCCCCATCGGCCAGCGGACATCGATCCCCTCGACCGCGAACATCCTTCCCGGGTCGGTGAGCAGCGCCGCGGGATCGACGCCGTCGACCACGACGAACTCGGCCTCGAACGCCGCCTTGATCGAGATCCCGAGGGCGTCGACCCGATGGATCTGGGCCGAGAGTGCCGCCCGCGGATCGCCCTCCCACGGCGTCCCCGTGTCGTCCGTCAACCTGGCGAAGGCCTGGGCGACGCCCGGGCGGTGCGGAAGGTCGACCAGCGTCGCCGGGTCGGGGACCGCACGGAAGTCGCCGGAGTCAGCACCGAAGGTGGGGTGCGGGATCTGCTCGTCGGTGATCGCGAGATCCCAGTTCGCCATCGCGAACGTCACGCCCTCGGCGGCAACCTCCTCGAACCGAGCGCGGGGCACCGCCTTGGCCCGGCCGAGCCCCGCATAGTCGTGGTAGACGACCCACAGCGCCTTGGCGTCGAGACCTCGGAGCCGGGCGAGCGCATCGGCACCTGCTCGGTGCTGTGCGTCGGTCGACCGCGGGGACCCCATTGCCGTCTGCATGACGTGGCGGCATAGTAGCGGGCGCTCGGACGGGGGACGGAAGGGGGCTGAGGGAGAGGAGGGCTCTGTGGCGTCCACGACCAGCGATACCAGCCTCGAGCGCGACGCGATCGGGCTGACCGAGCTCCTGTTCCAGTCGATCACCCACATGGCGCCGGCGGTGGCGACCGCGCTGTCGATCGGCGCGGCGACGGCATTCGCGGGCGGCATCACGCCGCTGGCCGTCGTGTTCGCGATGATCGCCGTGCTGTTCACCGCCTATTCGATGAGCCAGCTGGCGCGACACCTGCCGTCAGCCGGCGGCATGTACACGTACGTGGGGCGAGGCCTGGGGCCGTTCCTCGGCTGGCTGATGGCGTGGGCCTTCGCCCTGGCCGAGCCGTTGGTCATGCCGATCCTGCTCGGCGGCTTCGGCTTCTACGGGGCGATCTTCCTGTCGAGCTACCTCGGCATCGACATCCCGTACGCCTGGATCGGGTTGGCGCTCGTGTGCGCTGCCGTCGTCTGGTTCCTCACCTATCGAGGCATCGCACTGTCGACGCGGGCAGGCGTCGTCCTGGGCGTCATCGAGATCGTGATCTTCCTGCTGATCTCGGCGCTGCTCATCGTGAACGCGCCCCAGAACACGCTGAACGTCTTCATCCCCGGCGCGGAGGGCGCGTTGCCGGCGTTCCAGGGGATGATCTTCTGCCTGCTGGCATTCGTCGGCTTCGAGGCGGTCGCGCCGCTGGGCGAGGAGGCGCGAGAGCCCCGGCGGACGATCCCGCGGGCGATCCTCTGGTCGGCGGTCCTTGTCGGCCTGTTCTACGTCTTCAACTACTACGCCGCCACGGTCTACTTCGGGCCCGACCGCATGACCGAGTTCTACACGTTCAATGAAGGAGATCCGTGGGGCTTCATGGCGAATGCCGTGCTGCCGATCGGCGGGTTGCTCATCGTGTTCGCGATCCTCAACAGTTGCCTCGCGAACGCCAACGCGGGCGCGACCGCCGCGACCCGCTCCCTCTTCGCCATGGGACGCGCCACGCTCATCCCACGGGCATTCGCAGCCGTGCACCCGACCTACCGGTCTCCGGCCAACGCCGTCCATTTCCAGGCGATCCTGGCGATCGTCATCGCCATCCCGCTGGGCCTCGTGCTCGCCGACGACCCGTTCCCCGGCAGCGGCCCGCTGAACGTCTACGTCTGGCTCGGCACGCTGATCGGGCTGGTCTTCGCGTTCATGTACATCGCGGTGAACGTGGCCTGTATCGGGTACTACCTACGCGAAGGGCGAAGCGAGTTCAATGTCCTCAAGCACATCGTCGTGCCGGTCCTCGGCGTCATCACGATGATCCCGGCCGTCCTCGCCGTCATCGGTGGCGTGACGATCCCGATCCTCAACGTGGAGCTCCCGCCCTACGAGAACTCGCTGCGCTTCACGGCGCCGGTCGTGGGGATCTGGTTCGTGCTCGGCATCGTCGCGTACTTCTACCTACGCGCGCGCAACCCCGAGGCGCTGGCCAGGGTCGACGACGTCTATGGCGGCGACTCCGTCGCCACTCCGGAGGGTCGTACGTCCATCTGACGGCCGCTTTGCGGCCGCGGCTCAATCGAATACCGACAGCGGGCAATGCGCCGTGACGACCACGTTCGGCATGTCGACGATCTCGCTGATCCGCAGGTCGATGGCGACGCTCGTGAGCAGGTAGGCATCGATCGGCGCGATGCCGTGCTCGCGGCCGAGCCAGTCGATCATCCGACGGACGGCGTCGCGCGCCGCCTCGTTGAGATCCGGCCCGATGCCGTCGGTGGCATAGCGGCGGCCGACCGGCGTCGATACGTCCGGCGTCAGGAACTCGGGCCCGGTCAGGTGCAGGTCCTTCCGGACGGTCACCCGAACCAGCGCGCGCATCGGCGTCTCGATGGCCGTGCCGCACACTTCGCCGTCGCCCTGCGCGGCGTGGCCGTCACCCATCGACAGCCGCGCCCCTTCGTGGAACACCGGCAGGAAGAGCGTCGCCCCGGCCGTCAGGTGGCGGGTGTCCATGTTCCCACCATGCAGATCCGGTGGGATGGTCGAGCGCGGGCCGTCGATCGGCGCCACGCCGACCTCTCCGCAGAACGGGACGATCGGCACGCGCACGCCGGGGAGGAACTCGGCGCGCTCGCCGGGACGTGTGACTCGCGTGATGCGCAGGTGCGCATCGGGGAACTGATCCGACAGCAGCCCGAAACCCGGGATGCTGGCGGTCCAGCCCCAGTCGGCCGGCTCGAACTCCAGAAGGTCGATCTGGAGCGTGTCGCCGGGCTCCGCGCCGACGACCTCGATCGGCCCGTTGACTTGGTCGACTCGGTCGAAATCGAGCCGGCCCAGGTCCTCGACGGTCGACTCCGCCGTCAGCTGGCCGCCGGAAGCGTCGAGCATGTCGAAGTCCACGATGGCGCCGCTCTCGACGGTCTCGATGGGTGGGATGGCAGGGTCCCAGGCGAGGTGGAACCGGTCGCGCGAGATGTGGACCGTCGGCGTGGTGACCATCGCAGAACCTCAGCTTGCGGCGGCGAGCGCCGCCATCTGTCCGGATGCGCCCCGGCGAGCCAGCAGCAGCGGCGCGATCGTCATGCGTGACAGGGTACGCCGCCGCACCGATCACGGATCCGACGGTTATCGCGGTCCCGACTCACCTCGCGGCGTCGTCCCGGCCCGGGCCAGGATCACCACGCCGATCGCGACCAGCAGCAGCGGCCAGAACAGGATCAGGTCCTCGAAGACGCCGCCGAGGACGAGCGCGATGCCGACGATCGTCAGGATCGACCCTGGAACGAGCGGCCATGGGTGATGGCCCACGACATTCGTCAGCAAGCCGATCAGCCAGATCCCCAGGAAGCCGAGGCCCAGGCCCGCAACGACTACCCCTCCCGTGTCAACGCCGGGCCACAGCCCCATGTCTGCGACCACGATCCCCGCACCGAGGCCGGTCATGATCGCGCCCGGCACGAGCGCGGCGTAGCGGCGACGGACCGCGAACAGGACGAGCAGGGCGAGCCCGATGGCAAGAACGACGACCGATCCGACATCGGGGAACAGCTGGAGCGAAAGGGCGCCGACGCCGATGGCGACGAGCAGCACGCCCCAGCCGAAGGCGTCGCGATCGTGGCGACGTTGCGACTCGATCATGGCAGTCACCTCCGATCCCGATTCAGCCTGACGACCCGGCTCGGGGCCAGTGCCAGACGCCATCACGTGGCGGGACCATCGGCCATCCCGCGTCTTGCGATGCGGGTCGCGCACTCGTACGATGCGACGACCCTGCGCGACCACGTACGGGGTCCGTCCGCGTCCCGCCGTTCTGGGCGGGACATCGCTTCGGCGACTGGGATGCATGGACCCGCGATGGCCGCCAGGTCGGAGGAACACGCATGGCGACCGTGACGTTCGACAACGTCAACAAGCTGTACGGCGACTTCCACGCCGTGAAGGACATGAACATCGAGATCGGCGATGGCGAGTTCATGGTCCTGGTCGGCCCGTCAGGATGTGGCAAGACGACCGCTCTGCGCATGATCGCCGGCCTCGAGGAGATCTCGAGCGGCACGCTCCGCATCGGCGATCGCGTCGTCAACGACGTCGCGCCGAAGGATCGGGACATCGCGATGGTGTTCCAGAGCTACGCGCTCTACCCGCACATGTCGGTCCGCGACAACCTCGCCTTCGGACTGAAGCTGCGCAAGGTCCCCAAGCAGGAGATCGAGCGGCGGGTCAAGGAGGCCGCGGAGACCATCCAGCTTCAGAAGCTCCTCGACCGCAAGCCGAAGGAGCTCTCGGGTGGCCAGCGCCAGCGCGTCGCGCTCGGGCGGGCCATCGTCCGCGAGCCGGCCGTGTTCCTGATGGACGAGCCGCTCTCCAACCTGGACGCCAAGCTCCGCGTCCAGACCCGCGCCGAGATCGCCCGTCTCCACCAGCGACTCAAGACGACCGTGGTCTACGTGACGCACGACCAGGTCGAGGCGATGACGATGGGGTCGCGCATCGCCGTCATGAGCGAGGGCGTCCTGCAGCAGGTCGGCACGCCGCAGCAGCTCTACGACCACCCGACCAACAAGTTCGTCGCCGGCTTCATCGGCAGCCCCGCGATGAACTTCGTCGACGTCGAGGTCAGCGATGGCCAGCTGAAGGGGCCCGGCGATTGGACGATCCCCGTCCCGCCGCGTGCGCGCGAGGCCGCCACGAGCGGCCGTCGGGTCGTCGCCGGTTTCCGGCCGGAGCACATCGAGATCGGCGAGGCCGCGGCCGACCGCGGGTCGTTCCGCGCACGGGCCGACGTCGTCGAGTACCTCGGCAACGAGGAGCTCCTCCACGTCAGCGCGGCCGACCAGGACATCGTCGCCATCGTCGATTCGGACCACCGCGTCCGGCCGGGGGACATCGTCAACCTGTTCGTCCCGCTCGAGAAGGTCCACCTGTTCGATCCCGAGTCGGGCGAGACGATCGCCCAGGCGCCCGCCCAGGCAGCGGCCTGACGGACGAGCGCTCACCCCGCGATCCGACGGCCCCGGAGGACCCCTCCGGGGCCGATCCGCGCGCACCCGACGGACCGGTGCTGCGCGAGGCCGATCTCGCCGAACGTGTCATCGATCGCCGGGTGCTGCATCGAGGCGCCTTCCTCGAGTTCCGCGTCGAAACGGTCGAACGGGCGGACGGCTCGAGGGCGACGCGCGACTTCGCCGGTCACCCGGGCGCCGTCGCGATCATCGCGCTCGATGCCGCCGGTCGCGTGGCGCTGGTCCGTCAGTGGCGGCTGGCCGCCGACGCGGCCCTGCTCGAGATCCCGGCCGGCGGGCTGGATGTCGGAGAAGACGGCTCGAAGGAGGAGCCGGAGTTGGCGGCCGCGCGCGAGCTCGAGGAGGAGACCGGGCTTCGGGCCGGCACGTGGCGGAAGCTCGGGGAGTTCTACTCGGCGCCGGGCTTCACCGACGAGCTCATGCACCTGTTCCTCGCGACAGATCTCGCGCCAGCCGATCCCGACGGGCGCCTCGGACCCGACGAGGACGAACGCCTCATCCTCGAGTGGCGGCCGTGGCCGGACGCCGTGACCCTGGCAGAGACCGGCGAGATCCGCGACGCCAAGTCGATCGTCGGGCTGTTCTGGCTCGCGCGGGTGCTGGCCGAGGAGCCGATCCCCTAGCGACCCGGCTCGGCCGACGGCCCGAGACGGGCGAGGGCGTCGCGGTACAGCGACGAGCCTGGGCTCAGCGCGACAGCGATCCGCAGGTGGGTGCCGGCCTCGTCGCGCCGCCCGAGGCGCTTCAGGCTCTGACCCAGGGCGAAGTGCGCGTAATGGGCCGACGGATCGAGATCGAGGACGCGCTCGAACGTGGCTCGGGCCGGTTCGTGCTGCCCGGAGTTGAAATAGGCCCGCCCGAGCGCCTCGAGGATCGACGCCTTGCCGGGCTCCAGCCGATCGGCCCGCTCCAGGACGATGGCCGCCTGGGCGTGGTGTCGCGACTCGAGCAGCGCCTGGCCGCGCTGGAGCAGCTCATAGGCCGATTCGCGCTCGGCATCGTCCTCGATGAGGCGGTCATCCACGGGTCCATCGTCGCACGGCGAGCTTGAACCGGCCGCGCACGACGCTTGGCCCGGCGTGGCGGCGATGCGACGGACGGGGTGAGTGACAGGGGTCACCCTGTGATCCAGCCGACGGACGAACCGGCCGGGCAGCTCGGCCACGGGAGATCAGCCGTCAGTTGGGTCACCCGGTGATCACAGGGAGCATCGATGTGCGGTTCAGCCGCCCGTTCGATCACCCGGTGCTCACGCCTCGCTCCCGGGTCTCCAGCCACGGGACGAGCATCGCGAGACTCGTGGTCACGATCTCGTCGGGCTGCAACCCCCGCCCGACGAGCGCGTAGTGCAGTGGTGGCCCGATGACCGACGCCACCATCGCGACCACGACCGGGTCGTCTCCCAGTGGGCCACAGGCGTCGACGACGAGCCGGTCGAACCGCGCCTCGTACGCGGCGACCGTGCGCTCGAAGGCCGGCGACATCGCCGCGTCGCCGGTGAAGATGAACCACCATTCCTGACCGCGTGCGTAGAAGGCGACGAGCGCGTGCGCCAGGACACTGACGCGCTCAGACGACGACTCCAGGCCGTCGAAGATGCTCGCGTCGGGGACGGCGAGGTCCTGGAGGATCAGCTCGCCGACCTCGTCGAGCAATCCGGTCTGGTCCGGGAAGTGATTGCGCACGGTCGCAGGCGCCACGTCCGCGGCTCGCGCGATGGCGGGCACGCTCGCGGCCCGGAGGCCTCCGCTCCGGATCAGATCGACCGCCGCACGCACGATCCCTGCCCGGGTTCGTGACATCTGGTCGGCCCGCTGGCCGAGACGGTAGCGGCGCGGCAAGGCCAACCTCCGTCGATGCACGACATTTCATTGACTTCTACAGTCAGCCAAATGATAATCGCGACCCAAGCCTACACCACACGAGGTCCAGCCATGCTTCCCGACACCGACCTGTACCGTGCCGCCGGGGCGTCCACGGTCGTCGCGATCATCGCCCTCATCGTCGCGGGGATCACGATCGCCCTCTTCTTCGGCGGGGCCGGCGCATTCTGGGGACCGGTCAACGACATCTTCATCGTCTTCACAGTCCTCGCCCTGATCCTGCCCATCCTGGCCATCGATCGCCTCGCCACCGAGGGTGGTGCGGGCTGGATCCGGCTCGTGACGATCGCCGCGGTCCTCGGGTCGCTGTTGATCGCCGTCGGTCAGACCGCCCTCGTGCTAGGCCTCCTCAGCCTCCAGGGGTCATTCGTCACGGGCGGCGTCGGTTTCATCCCGATCGTCGTGTGGCTCGTCGCGCTCGTCGTCCTGGCCTTCGGCAGCTCCACGCTGCCGGCCCCGATCGGCTGGGCCGCGGCCGCCGTCCTTGCCCTGATCGTGGTCGAAGCGGTGGTCGGGATGGCGACGAGCGGGCCGCTCCTGTGGGTCGCCTCGGTCGCGCTGCTCGCGGCGCTCGTCGCGTGGCTGTGGACGCTGTCGTCGATGCTGCTGTCGCGCGCGCCGGTCTGACCGCGGGTCAGGCGACGGGCACGCGGTACGTCTCCAGGTCGACCGGCTGCAGCCTCGGCGAGTGGGTGACACCCGGGATGCGGCCGCGTTTCGCGATCGGGCGGCCGTCGATCTCCTTGATGTCGCCGGTGAAGTCGATGGGCGACGCGCCACTGATGTATGACCCCACCGCGTACGAGTCGACGGGAGCGCCCGACTCCTTGAAGTAGCGGACGCGGTCGGGGTTCAGCCCGCCCGACACCACGATCTTGACGTGCTGGTAGCCCTCCTGGTCGAGCCGGGCCCGGATCTCGGTGACGAGGTCGGCCGTGACCCGGCCACGCTCGGAGGGCGTATCGAGGCGGATGCCATAGAGCCGGTCTCCGAGCGCGTGGGCGACCCGGAGCGCCTCCTCGGCTTCGTCCTTGAACGTGTCGACCAGCACGATGCGCGGAACCTCCGGCCCGAGGTGTCGATCGAACGCACGCGCCGCTTCGACCGTGTCGCCGAAGATCAGCACCAGCGAGTGGGGCATCGTGCCGGTCGGTGCCAGCCCGGCCAGGCGGGCCCCGGCCGGGGTCGAGGCGCCGACGCACCCGCCGACGATGGCGGCGTAGTCGAGCACGTCGGTGATGTCTGGGTGAACGTGTCGGGCCCCGAAGCTGATCACCGGTTCGGGCGCCGCGATGTCGACGATCTCGCGCGCCGCCGTGGCCCAGCCGGTCGACTGGGCGAGCATCCCGAGCAGCGCCGTCTCGTACAGCCCGAAGCGCCGGTACCGGGCGCGGATACGCAGCACGACCTCGCGCGGCGCGATGCGGTCCCCGTCGGACAGCGCCTCGACCTGCGTCTCGCTCGGATCGCACTCGCTCAGGACGTGGCCGAGGAGGTTCTTCGCCTCGTCGATGCCGCACAGGACGGCCTCCCGGCGGGTGAAGACCTCCATCGTGACGAGCGGGTCAAGGCCCTCCGCATCGAGGATGCTGTCGGCCCGGGCGAAGTACACGTCGGCCGAGTCCCCCGAGAGGATCTCGTGCGACGGACGGTCGCGCTGGATGCCCATTCAGTCCGGCTCCGCTCCTGCTGCGGGTTCGCGCGGCGTCAACGACGTGGGCGGCGTCGGCGGCACCACGGGTGGCGCGCCGACCGGGGCCGACGTGGCCGGGAGTGTAGTCGATGCGCTCGCCGACGCGGCACCCAGAGCAAGCCGGCGGCGCCGTCGATCGCGGACCACGAGGGCCACCGCGATCACCAGGAGGACGAGCAGGGCGACGGCCACGCCGCCGATCACGAGTGCCCGGGTCGCCCCCGCGGACTCGGCCCCCGCCAGCACCGCGACCGTGGCCGCGGAGGCGGCTGTCGCGGCCGCGACGTCACCGGCTTCGAATGCGGCACGCGCGGATCCGTACGACGTATCGGGGGTCTCGCCGATGAGCCCGAGCACCACCAGTGGCGGCCGCTCGGCGGCCAGCGCGTCGCGCGCCGCGGCGACGTCCCGGGCCGCCGCGACGCGTGCCTCGAGCGTGTCGCCGATCGCGGCCAGGTCGGTCACCTTCGTGGCGTCCTCGAACCGACTCTCGACGTCCGCGGGCGGCGTCAAGGCGAGATCGCTCGACGCTGCTGCGAGGTCGTCGCGCAGCGAGATGACCGGTTCCGCGGCGTCGAGCATCGCGGTGGCATCGGCGAAGCGCCAGAGCGACATCATCGCGCGAGCGCCCTTCGGGACGGCCCACGCGTCGCCGGCCTCCTCGAGCTCGGCGTAGTCGGCTCGTGCCAGCTCCCGGCTGCGCAGGAGCCCCGTCTCCGACCCGGAGACGGCCCACTCGGCGAACAGGTCGTCGGCGTCCGTCATGCCACCGACGTCCTGGACGAGGTCGAG
>DATBMM010000003.1:0-6702 GCA_036554825.1 Candidatus Limnocylindrales bacterium | reverse complement strand
CGTCCCCGCGGCGTCGGTGAACGAGTCGACGTGCGGATCGTGGAAGCGGACCTCGGCGCCACGCTCGGCGATGCCGGCGATCACCTCGGCGGCCGGGGAGTTGCGCGCATCACGGACGTTCGGCTTGAACGCGACACCGAGGACGCCGACCCTGGCGCCCTTCAGCGCCTTGCCCCGATCGTTGAGTGCCTCGGCCACGAGATCGACGACATGGCGCGGCATCGCGAAGTTGATGTCGCCGGCGAGCTCGATGAAGCGGTCGATGAAGTCGAACTCGCGGGCGCGCCACGACAGGTAATACGGATCGACCGGGATGCAGTGGCCACCGACGCCGGGACCCGGCGTGAACTTCATGAACCCGAAGGGCTTCGTCGCCGCGGCGTTGATGACCTCCCAGACGTCGAGCCCCATCCGCTCGCACAGCAGCGCCAGCTGGTTCACGAACGCGATGTTCACGTTGCGGAAGATGTTCTCGAGCAGCTTCGCCAGCTCGGCGGCGTCCGGCGAGCTCAGCTCGACGACGTTGTCGTTGATGTTCCGGAGCAGGGCAGCCGCGCGCTTCGTGCCCTCGGGCGTCGTCGCACCGACGAGCCGTGGCACGCTCTTGCTCGCGCTGGCCGGGTCGCCCGGGTTCACCCGCTCGGGAGCGAAGGCCAGGTCGAAGTCGACACCGGCGCGCAGCCCGCTGCGCTCGACGACCTCGCGGAACGGGCCGGTCGTCGTGCCGGGGAAGGTCGTCGACTGGAGGACGATGAGCTGCCCCTCGCGCACGCTCCCGCAGATCGTCTCGGCGGCTGACAGGACCGGGCTGAGGTCGGGGTCCTTGGTGGTGGTGATCGGCGTCGGCACGCACACGAAGATCGCGTCGGCCTCGGCGAGGTGGGCCTCTTCGGAGGACACGACGGACAGGCCATCGCGCAGCGCGGCCGCGAGGCGCTCGTTCGTCACGTCGTCGATGGGCGAAGAACCGGCGTTGAGCTCCGCGACCCGGCCGCTGAAGGCATCGATGCCCTCCACGGTCAAGCCTGCCTCGGCGAAGGAGATCGCCAGTGGCAGGCCGACGTAGCCCAACCCGATGACGGCGACCCGTCGGTCCTCGCTCACGTCCCTCGATCCCTCCTGCCTTCGGCCCATGGCGCCGGGTGCGGCGACGGTCCGCCGGAGAGGATACCGGGAGACGCCGGACGCGGCCTCGGCGGCGGTCCATCGGTGTCCCGGACATGCTCGTGGGCCGATCCGGCGGCCCCTCCCGGGACTGCCGGGAGGCCGTGCTACCCTTCGCCGCGATGTCCACCAGCGAGGTGCCCGCCGAGTTCCGCCATGCGGCGGCCCGGCCGGGACCACTCCGCCTGCTCCGCGATGCGCTCGATGACATCCTCTCGCGGCGCCGGCTCGTCGGCTACCTCGTCCGGGCGGACATCCGCAAGAAGGGCGCCGACACGATCCTCGGCAACCTGTGGTGGGTGCTCGACCCGCTGCTCCAGATGGTCGTCTACGTGGTCTTCGTGTCGATCATCTTCGACCGGACGACCCCGGATTACCCGCTATTCGTCCTGGCGGCGATCCTGCCCTGGAAGTGGTTCACGAGCAGCCTCAACGACGCCACGGTGTCGGTCACGAGCCAGGGCTCGCTGATCCGCCAGATCCAGTTCCCGAAGATCGTCCTGCCGATGGCGTCGACCGGCGCCGCGGTCGTGGGCTTCGCCTTCAGCCTCATCCCGCTGGGCGCGATCATGCTGCTCTACCCGGAGCGAATCAGTCCGTACCTGCTGCTCATCCCCGTCATCGCGGTGGTCCAGTTCCTGTTCACGCTCGGGGCATCGTTCATCGTCGCCGGCGTGAACGTGTTCTTCCGGGACCTGGGCAACGTGCTCCGCCATTTCCTGCGGCTGTGGTTCTACCTGTCGCCGGGCCTGTACAGCCTCACGATGCTCGAGGAGAGCGGCGTGTTCGACCAGTACCCGGTCATCCTGCGGATCCTCCAGCTGAACCCGTTCGCGACCCTGTTCGAGGCGTACCGGGCGGTCATCTACGGGCATGAGGATCCGGCGCTCGGCCCGCACCTGCCCGACTTCGCGGCGCTCGGCGCGCTGACCGTCGCGAGTCTCCTGCTCGTCGCGATCGGCGGCGTGATCTTCAAGCGCCTCGAGCCGATGTTCGCGAAGGTCCTTTGAGCGCGGCCACCAAGCCGCCGCCCATCCGACCGTCCGGCGCACATGCGATCGAGGCGGCCGACCTCGGCGTGCAGTACAGCCTGCGCTTCACGAAGAAGACGACGCTCCGGCAGTCGTTCATGCAGATGTTCTCGCGCGAGCCGCTGGAGCCGTTCTGGGCGCTGCGTGGTGTGTCGTTCGACCTCGTCCGCGGTGAATCGCTCGGGGTCATCGGGCCGAACGGGGCAGGCAAGAGCACGCTGCTCCAGGTCCTGGCCGGGATCATCCAGCCGTCCGAGGGCTCGGTCGAGGTCCACGGCCACGTGTCGAGCCTGCTGACGCTCGGCGCCGGCTTCGACTCGGAGCTGAGCGGGCGGGAGAACATCCTGCTCGCGGGCGCCTTCCTGGGGCTGCCCGACTCGGCGGTTCGCGAGCTGATGCCGGCGATCATGGCGTTCGCGGACCTCGGCCGCTTCATCGATGCCCCGCTCAAGACCTATTCGTCGGGCATGCGCGCCCGCCTTGGCTTCTCGATCGCGACCTCGGTCGACCCTGACATCCTGCTGCTCGACGAGGTGCTCGCGACCGGCGACGCCGAGTTCCGGGACAAGTCGAAGGCGCGCGTGATCGAGCTCGTCCGGGCGGCCAAGGGCATCGTCCTCGTCACGCACGACATGGCCTGGGTGACCGAGTACTGCAACCGGGCGATGCTGCTCGAGCAGGGACGCGTGATCCACGAGGGCGATCCCGCCGAGACCGTCCGGATCCACGTGGAGCGCTCGGCGCAGCGCAAGGCCGAGCGAGCCGCCCAGATCGGATCGGCCGCGATCTGATGCCGGGCCTGCCGGGCCCGGCCACGGTCGGGTCCTGATGTCCGTCCTCGGCGCCGCTCGGCACCAGCTCCGGCGACCTGCTCGTGCCGTCGTGCGCCGGCTGACAGCCATGTCGCCCCGCCTCCGCGAGTCGGAGACCGCCCTCCGCGAGGGCGATCCGGAGCGGGCCCTGTCGCTCCTGACGGGTCTCGTCCCACCCTCCGCGGCGACGGGCAGACGAAACGTCCTCGCGCACGCGATCGGTGCGGTCGGCGATCGCCTGGCGGTGGCCGCCGCGACCGCCGCGATCACCCGCTCGCGGCGGATGCCGATCATCGAGGCTGCCGAGCGACGGCTCGGCGGGCACATCGTCGAGACCGATCCCCGCTGGAGCCCACGGGTCCCGGGTCCGCCCGAGGCGCTGACGCCGGACGGTGCGCGCCGCGTGCTGCAGATCCTCAAGGAGTCGCGGCCGCACCGGCAGTCGGGCTACACGATGCGCAGCGCCTACAACGTGGCCACGATCCGCGACGCCGGTTGGGAGCCGGTCGTCGTGACGCCACTCGGCTTCCCGCGGTGGCGGACCGGCAGCGGTGGCCCTGCGGTCGAGGAGGTCGATGGCGTCCGCCACCATCGGCTCGACCCGGGTCCCGCGTACCCGAGCGACGCCCCATCGGACGCCTACCTCGATGACTTCGCCTGGCGGGCTGCAGACGTGGTGCGCTCCGAGCGACCGGCGATCCTCCACGCGTCGTCCGGCTTCCGCGGGTACGAGCTGGCCCTGGTGGCGCTGTCCCTGGGTCGCCACTTCGACCTGCCGGTCGTATACGAGGTCCGCGGGCTGTTCGATGCACCGGCCCACGCCATGGGTTTCGAGCGGTACCGCCGCCGCGCCGCCACGGAGGTCCGCACGATGCTCGCGGCCGACGCGGTCGTGACGCTGGCCGAGACGATGCGTGCGGACATCGTCGAGCGTGGCGTCCCCGGCGAGCGGGTGTTCGTCGTCCCGAACGGCGTGGACGCCGAGACCTTCGCCCCGCTGCCACCGGACCCGGCGATCCGTGCGCGGTACGGGCTGGGCGAGCGGTTCGTCATCGGCTACATCAGCAACCTCGATCACCCGCGTGAGGACCACGAGTCGCTGATCGCCGCGACTGCGCGACTCGCGGCGTCGGGCCGGGATGTCGCGTGCCTGATCGTCGGCGACGGCACCCGCCGCGAGGAGCTCGAGCGGTTCGCCAGGGCGTCGGGCGCCGCGGACCGGATCGTGTTCACCGGGCAGATCCCGCACGAGGAGGTCCGCGCGATGTACGCCACCATCGATGCGTTCGTCGTGCCCCGCAAGGACGAACGAGCCGCTCGGCTCGTCACCCCGCTCAAGCCGTACGAGGCCATGGCCATGGCCCGCCCGCTCATCGTGGCCGACCTCCCGGCCCTCACCGAGATCGCGCCGGACGGTATCCGCTCGCTCAGCTACGCGACCGAGGACGCCGCAGGGCTCGCGGATGCGGTCGAGCGACTCATGGACGACGCGGCTCTTGCCGACCGGATCGCCCAGGCCGGACGCGAGTGGGTCGTGGCGGAGCGGACCTGGGCGGCGAACCAGGCCCGCTGGGACGCGGTCTACCGGTCCGTGCTCGACCGACGCGGGGTGGCGGCGTGATCCTGCGTCGGCGGGACCTGGCGACCGACGCGCGGACCGCGGCGCTCGACGTCTTCGCGACGGCACGGGCCCTCGCCGCGTCCGGCAGCAGGCCGGCCCGGCTGCTGATCGACCAACCGGACGATGCGGCGGATCCCCTCCGCCCTGAGGCGGTCGCGGCGTGGTCGGCTGGCATCGGGGTGGTGACGGTCGGCAGCGAGGTGGCGCGCGAGGCGGCACTGACGACGGCTGCGGCCATCGGGGCGTCCGTCGTCGAGCCCTCGTCGATCGCCGCGGACGATCCACGGGCCGGGCAGGACGGACGGCAGGCGGCCGCGCGGCACGCCCTCGGTCTCGAGCCCGACGAGACCGTCGAGCTCGTGCTGGGCCGGTCGGCGCCGGCCGTCCTCGCCACGCGGCTGCAGGCCTTCGACGAGCGCTGCGCGGCCGATCCCGACCGCCGGCGGCGGCTCATCTTCGACGGCCGTCCGGGCCGTGGCGCCCGGATCTCGGCCGAGCTCATCGCGGCGATCGTCCACCCGCTCGTGCTCGTGGATCTGCAGGGTCCGGACGCGGAGCCGATGCGGCTCGCCCGGATCGCGGCCGACGAGGTGGTCGAGGCCGGCTAGGCCGGACCAGCTCGAGCGGGGACGGGCTAGGGCCGGGGCGCCACGAGCGAGGCCGGCGACCGCTCGGCCAGCCACGCCTCCACGACGTCCGCGATGCGCTCGCCCGCGTGCCCGTCCCACAGCGGCGGCCGTGGCCCGGTCGGACGGACGGGACCGGCCAGGATGTCCCGTGCTGCCGCGACGACGTCGGTCGGTGACACCAGCCGGTTGGTGCCGTGGCTGATCGTGATCGGCCGTTCGGTGTTCGGGCGGATGGTCAGGCAGGGGACGTCGAGGATGGTCGTCTCCTCCTGGATCCCGCCCGAATCCGTCAGCACCAGCCGGGCCCCGGCCACGACGGACAGGAACGCGACGTAACCGAGCGGCTCGACGATGCGGATCCGCTCGGAATCGGACAGGCCGGCCGCCTCGAGGTTCGCACGACCGCGTGGGTGGAGCGGGATCACCAGCGGCACCATCGCGGCCACGCCTTCCAGCGCCTCGACGATCGCCCGGGCGCTCGCATCGGTGTCGACGTTCGACGGCCGGTGGAGGGTCACCACGCCGTAGTCGATGTCCGCGACGCCGAGCCGCACGCGTTCGCTCGGGTCGTCGAACCGGGCGCGGTGGGTGAGCAGCGTGTCGATCATCGGGTTGCCGACGAAGTGGATCCGAGCGTCATCGACGCCCATGGCGGCGAGGTGGTCGGCCGCCTCCGGACTGGTGGTGAACAGCAACTCGGCGAGCAGGTCGCTGACCAGGCGGTTGATCTCCTCGGGCATCGACCGGTCGAACGAGCGCAGGCCGGCCTCGACATGGGCTGACGGGACCTCGAGCTTGGCCGCGGCCAGGCTGCCGGCAAGCGTGCTGTTCACGTCGCCATAGAGCATCACGAGGCTCGGCCGGTCCGCCGTGAACTCCCGCTCCAGGCCGACGAGCGCCGCCGCCGTCTGTTCGCCGTGGGTCCCGGAGCCGACGCCGAGATTGACATCAGGGACAGGCAGGCCCAGCTCGTCGAAGAACACGTCGGACATGCGCTCGTCGTAGTGCTGCCCGGTATGCACGACGCGCTGCGGGATCCTGCGCCGCCCGATCGCCGCGATGACCGGTGCCGCCTTGATGAAGTTGGGGCGAGCGCCGATGACGTGGGCGACGTGGTCGGGCATGGCCGCCAGTATGCCGGAAGCGCCCGCGCCGACCGGACGCCCGCGGGTGGAGCTAGCGGCGGCGCAGCAGGCGGGCCACGACGGCGAAGGCCACGCCGAAGGCCAACGCACCCCGCCAATCGAGGATCGGCCGGACCGCGCCCTCGACACGGCCACC
Organism: Candidatus Limnocylindrales bacterium; assembly: GCA_036554825.1. Classification (GTDB taxonomy): domain Bacteria; phylum Chloroflexota; class Limnocylindria; order Limnocylindrales; family CSP1-4; genus SPCO01. The sequence continues at coordinate 164 of DATBMM010000003.1, read as the reverse complement.
GATGAGCACGCCGATGGCGCTCGGCTGCCGGATCGTGACCTTCCCGCCGACGACCGTCATCACCAGCGATTGGTCGACGATGGCATCGCGGCTACCGACGAGATTGGCCATCGACTGGACCAGGCGGGTCTCGCCGCCGAGCGCTGCGCCCATCACCCCGCGTT
>DATBMM010000332.1:0-5671 GCA_036554825.1 Candidatus Limnocylindrales bacterium | reverse complement strand
GGCAAGCGTGCTCGGTGTGGTTCCCCAGGCGCTGTGGACGGCGGCGGTCGCGCTCGGTGCCGCCGCATCGCTCGGGCTCCTGGTCACGTTCTTCCACCCCTGGCTGATCCTGGGCGTGGTGATCGACCTGGCGCTGCTCGGCGCCGCACTGATCGCGCGCTGGACGCCCGACGTCCTAGGGTCCTGAGGCTCCGGCTACGGCGTTCCCGGGCACCGACGCGAATGGGCCCGTGACCGCGACCTTCGCGTAGCGTTCGTCGCCGTCTGCCATCCGCAGAAGGTAGGCGTGCTCGATCTCCGCCACGCCGGCGGCGAGGTTGCCGGTCACCGTGCAGTACTTCGTCGCAGACAGCTCGATCGCTCGCCGGAGGGCCTCAGGATCCACCGGGCCCTCCACGACGTGAACGATGCGTATCCGCTCGAAGACGTGCGGTGGAGGGTCCGTTCGCTGCTCCCCTGCGACGCGAACCTCGTAGCTCGTGAACGCCTGACGCTTCTTGCGAAGGATGGACACCACGTCCATCCCGGTACACCCAGCCTGCGCGACCAGTAGCAGCTCGGCCGGACGAGGGCCGGAGCCGCCCTCGGCTGAGTCCATCACGATGGCGTGCCCGCTCGCGGTCCGGGCGACGAGGCGGAGTCCCTCGCCGTCGAGTCGAGCGACGGCCGTCCCGACGGCCATCCGGCTACACCCGGCCCTTCGGCACCGTATGCCAGTACGTCTTGTTGAAGACGATCTTGCCCAGGTGCCAGAGCTGGTTCGGCTTCGGCGGCTTGGGCGGGTGTTCGTAGTCGAACTGGAGGAGCGTGCCCTTCCCGTCGCCGATCTCGAAGAAGCACATGACCTTGCCGAGGTAGTCGCCCCGCCCGTGATCGACCTCCCGTCCCTCGATCGCGGCCGAGATCCGTTCGACGACCACCGGCGCCTCGAAGTGGGCGGTCGATCCGGCCTTCGACAGCGGAAGATCCGTCGCATCGCCCAGAGCGAAGACGTCCGGCCGGCCACCGACCTGGAGCGTGGCCCGGTCCGTCGGCAGCCAGCCTCCCGGCGCGGGGGCCAAACCCGAATCGATCAAGAACTGCGCGCCCTTGTGCGGTGGGACGAGGATCAGGAGGTCGTACGGCAACTCCTCGCCTTCGAGGCTCTGGACCACCTTCCGTGTCGGGTCGATGGCCTCGACGTTGAAGAACGTATGGAGCTCGATGCCGCGGTTCTCGAGGATCGGTGTCGCCATGTCGGACACCGTCTCGATCGTGAACGCGCGCCCGATCGGCGAGCAGAAGTGCAGCTCGCTCCGCTCGCGCAGACCACGCGCACGAAGCTCGGCCTCGATGAGGAACGCGACCTCGAGCGGCGCCGGCGGGCACTTGTAGGGCATGCCGGCGATGCCGATGACGATCCGGCCGCCGTCGAACGCATCGAGGGCACTTCGCAGTCGGGTGGCTGCCTCGGCGGTGTAGAAGTGGTACGCCTCGGTCGTGAAGTGGTCGATCGACTCGGGGACGATCCGCGAGCCGGTCGCCAGGACGAGATAGTCGTAGCCGATCCGCTGCCCATCGAGAAGGTGGACCATCCGGCGGCGTTCGTCGACCTTCTTGACCTCGCCGACGACGAGGCTGACGCGCGAGTCCAGCAGCGCTCGCTCGGGACGGTGCAGGTTCGCGGCGCGCTCCCCACCCATCGCGAGGTACATGAAGCCCGGCTGGTAGATGTGCTCGCCGGTCTGGTCGACGACGGTGATCGTGACCTCGCCCGACTTGAGCCGGGGCCGAAGCCGCTTGACGAGGAGGTTGGCCGTCAGCGTCCCGCCGACGCCACCTCCGAGGATGACGATCCGATCCATGACGACACCTCAGTGGGTCTTCTCGACGACGATCTCGTCGTAGCCGTCGCGCGTGGTGACGCCGACGAGTCGATGACCGGCCTTCTCGACCCACTTGGGGATGTCGATCCGGCTCCCTGAGTCGGTCGACCAGACGGCCAGAAGCGTTCCTGGGACCGACTCGCGGATGCCGCGGATCAATTCCATCAGCGGCCCGGGGCAGAAGCTGCCTCGAGCGTCGATCGTGCGCGTGGCGGGTGGTGCTGCGAGTTCCGTCATCTCGGTGCCTTCTTCCTCAGATGAACAGCGAGGCGTCGGCCTCGGTCATGATCTCGATGGCCGTCGCGGCTCCGGCGGGCTCGCCCATCTCGTCGATGAGGTCCTCGCGCTTGAGGCCGAACATGTCCATCGTCATCTGGCACGGGATGAATTCGACGCCCATGGCAGTGGCGGCCTCGAGGAGCTCGCGCGGGCTGGCGACGCCGTAGCGCTTTCGGAGGGTGCCCATCATCCAGGGCCCCATGCCCAGGAAGTTCATCTTGCTGAGCTTCAGGTGATCGATGCCAGGGCGCTGCATCAGCGTCAGCATCTTCTGCATCCAGTTCTCGCCGACGATCCGCTTCTCGTCCTTCACGAACGGGAGCAGACCCCAGAACGTGACGAAGACACGGCAGCGCAGGCCGCTTGCGGCGGCGGTCGAGGACAGGATCAGGACCGGCCAGACCTTGTCGAGGTCGCCGGACCAGTTGACGATGACGAGCTCCTTGGTCTTCGCGGGGACGGGGGCGTCGGTCTCGTCCACCGGCTCGGGCCAGCCGTCGACGTCCGCGATCGCGCTGGCGATCGGGTCGGGGGCCGGCACGGTGGGCCGTTCGAGGGTCGGCGTTGTCATCTCAAAAGCCTCACTTCCGGCGGAGGACGAAGCGGTATTCCCCGCCGCCCTCGGATCGTTCGACGAGCTCGTTGCCGGTCGTTCGCGCCCAGGCCTCGAAGTCCTTGACGGCCCCGGGGTCCGTGGCGACGACCTCGATCAGGCTGCCGGACGGGATCGTCTTGATCGCCTGAGCGGTCTTGACGATCGGCATCGGGCACGACAGGCCTCGCGCATCGAGGTGGTGGGCGATCAGCAGCGTCATGGCTGGCTCCTTCGGGCTGCTAGATGAAGACGACCTGGCCGTCACCGGCGCTCAGGTAGAAGGACGTGACGCCCTCGACGCCATCCACGAGCGGATCGAGTTGCGCCTCATCGATGTGGAGGAGGTCCATCGACAGGGAGCACGCCTGGATATCGACGCCGCCGAGCTCCTTGGCCTGGCGAAGGGTGTCGGCCCAACTCGCCTGTCCCGCGGCGCGAAGGTCGTCGACCGCGGCCCGCCCCTCAGGACCGGCCTCCGGCGCGAGGCCGTGGTCTCGCCCGATGCGATCCGCACGGAACGCGTCCAGCGCCCAGTACTGCAGGAAGACGTTGACGGGCTTGCCGAGGGCTGCCGCGCCGGCGGTCAGGACGGCGGCCGCCTGCAGCTTGTCGTCAGTCCCCGAGAAGAGGACGAGGTTCAGTGGCTGATCCATGGCGTCACCTCGAGATGGGCACGACGGGAGTCGCGGTCGACGACGCGGCCATCCGGCCGAGTCGGGTCAGTCGTCGTTCGAGCACGGTGCGCATGACGCTGCAGGCGACCATCACGTCGGAGTCGCTCAAGCGGTAGCGCACCTCGCGCCCATCCCGCTCGGCGTCGACCAGGCCGGCAGCACGCAGCACGCCGAGATGCTGCGAGACGTTGGGTTGGCTGAGGCCGATCAGCGTTGCGAGTCGACCGACCTCCAGCGGGCCCTGAGCGAGCGCATGGAGGATCTCGAGACGGCGTGGGTTCGCAAGCGTCTTGAGGACGTCAGCCTGCAGGATCGTGATCTCATCCACGTACCTGACTATCGACATATGCGCACGTGTCGATGAGTGCCGCTGGTCGGCTTGCGCGGGAGCCGAACGTCATGGCGTCAGGGAGCCGAGTGACCTCCCTCGGCCGTTCGGCCGGCCATCAGGTAGCCGCCCAGCGCGATGAGCCACGCCATCACCGGGTAGGCGATCATCCGCTCGGATCCGCCATGGCCGTACGGACCGAAGACAGCGGTATTCCCGGAATCACCGATGACCATCAGGACGGTATAGACCAGCCCGACCGCGCCGGCGATGAACCCGAGGGCACGCATAGGCCCGGCGAGGACGGCGGCAGTGCCAAGGCCTTCCAGGTTGTAGACGAGGAACGCGACCAACGCGAAGGTCGCGTGCAGGCCACCGGTGTCCAGCGGGAAGAGGCCGGCGCCGACCGTCCCGATCCCCGCGATGATGTACAGGCCGAGCAACCAGATCCGCCGGTGGGAGCGATAGAACAGATAGCCGGCCGTGATGTTCAGGGCGCCCATCACGACGAGCAGGCCGTTGAACAACAGGGCGGTCTCATCGATGACGCCGAGGTCGCTGATCGCCCCGCCCTTGAAGTCATAGTCGGGCGCGATCGATGCGGCGAGCATCGTCACGATCAGGAACGCGGCAGCGAGGACGAAGAGGAGGACGCCCGCCAGTCGGATGTCCGCGCTGGCTGCCACGTCCTCCCGAGCACGGACCCTGACGGATCCGGTGGTCGCCTGGCTGGTCATGTCGATCTCCTTCCGCGCTCGGGCACCTCGACGCCGGCTGGCGGCCGGGCCCGCTCACCCTTGATGACACGACATGTGGTGGCCGGGCGACAGGGCCAGATCGCCCTTGGTCCCGGGCCGTTCGGTCGTCAGGCCGCCGCGTCGAAGGCTTGGCGGAGCCAGTCGCGGACCTCGTGGTCCATGTCGTCGACGGATCGAACCTCGAGGTGATGCATCCACGTCCGCGGCCCCGGATGGGCGATCTCCTTGAACCGCGGCGAGGCGAGTTCCCGGTCGAGGGCGATCGATAGGACGACCTCCGCCCCAGGATCGGCGAGATACATGCCCGGCATCCAGAGGTACGCGAACCCGCGACGCCGCCGGAACGCCACCTGGCTCTTCGAGACCCTGACTTCGACCGGGCCGAACCGCTCGACCTCGCCGCGCACGGCACCGTAGACGGCGAATGCCGCGTCGTGGCCGGCGAAGAACGCCTCGGGCGTGCCCGGTCCGCTCATCACGTCACCTCGAAGGGCATGGACATCGAGGCCGAACGGCTCTGGCGATCGGCGACGGGACCACGGACGCTGAGTCGAGCAGCTGCGGAGGACCGACCGATGACCGTCGCGACACCCTCTTCTATCGAGTTCGAGACCCCGACCGACTATAGGGACGAGATCCGCGCCCGGGTCGACCGGGTGCGTTGGCTCACGATCCCAGCCCGTCGCTACTTCGCGATCGACGGGACGGATGCTCCAGGCTCCCCGGGTTTCCGGGATGCGATCGCGACGCTGTATCCCGTCGCGTACACCTCGCACTTCGCGCTCAAGCGCCGCGGCATCGACGCCCCGGTCGGGGCTCTCCAGGGCCTGTTCTGGCTCGGTGGCCAGACCCCGACCGAGGAGCTGGCGCCGGCTCCGCCACCGGGGCCCGGCGGGTGGCGATGGCGCCTGCTGCTGCCCGTCGCTGATGCGGCGTCTCCCGATGATGTCGAGGCGGCCATCGCAGACGTCCGCGCCAAGAAGCAGCCGCCGCGCATCGAGGAGCTGCGGATCCTCCCGTGGGAGGAGGGCTCGGTCGCCCAGATCATGCATGTCGGGTCGTATGCGGACGAGCCGACGACGATCGCTCGTCTCCAGGCGGCCGTCGCCGATGCCGGCCTGCGCCTGCGCGGCATCCACCACGAGATCTACATCGGCGATCCGAACCGGACG
>DATBMM010000246.1:0-5667 GCA_036554825.1 Candidatus Limnocylindrales bacterium | reverse complement strand
CGGATGCGGCGGTTGCCGAGGTGGTCGATGTCGTCCTTGGGGTGCAGCCCGCGGTTGCACTCGATGAGGTGGCCGACGATCGCCGCGATGTCCTCCTTGGTGATCGTCCGCTGCTCGCGCTCGAGCTCGAGGCCCATCCGTGAGGCGACGCCGTCGAGCTTCTTGTCGAACTTGTAGCGGCCGACCCGACCGAGGTCGTAACGGCGGAAGTTGAAGAACAGGCTCTCGACCAGCTGGCGGGCGTTCTCACCGGTGGGCGGGTCGCCCGGGCGGAGCTTCTTGTAGACCTCGATGAGGGCCTCGGCCTGGGTCTTGGTGAGGTCCTTGTCGAGGGTGCTCGCGATGAACTGATGGTCGGGGTCGGTGTCGATCGGCGCGAACAGCGCGGTGATGCCCTCGTTGTCCTCGTAGCCGACGGCGCGCAGCAGCGTGGTCGCCGCGATCTTGCGCTTGCGGTCGACCTTGACCCACAGCTGGTCCTTGTTGTTGGTCTCGAACTCGAGCCAGGCACCGCGGTTCGGGATGACCTTGGCGCTGAACAGCATGCGGCCCGAGGCGAGGTCCTCGACCTCGCTGTAATAGACGCCCGGCGAGCGGACGAGCTGGCTGACGACGACGCGCTCCGCGCCGTTGATGACGAACGTGCCCTGATCGGTCATCCACGGGTAGTCGCCCATGTAGACGCGCTGGCGCTGGATCTCGCCCGTCTCCTTGATGAGCAGCTCGACGTTGACGTACAGCGGCTTGCTGAACGTCAGGTCCTTGGTGCGGCACTCCTCCTCGGAGTACTTGGGCTCACCGAACTCGTAGTCGAGGAACTGGAGCTCCATGACCTTGCCGGTGAAGTCCTTGATCGGGCTGATCTCGTCGAACAGCTCGCGCAGCCCCTTCTCGATGAACCAGCCGAACGAATCCAGCTGCAGCTCGATCAGATTGGGGATCTCGAACTTCTCGTAGCTCACGCCATCGACCTTCTTGTCGATGCGGGCGTACGAGATGCGACCCGAGGGGGTCAGGGCGCGAGTCGACGACTCAGCGGAAGACAGCATGAAGCACCGCTCCTTGACGGAGGACGAAGGGAAAATGGGGGGCCGCGCTCACAGAAGGGGTATGGTACCGCGATTTCGCGTCTTGTCAAACACCCCCGAATCTGGTATTGGGCGCCAGGCCGGCCCGCCAGGGCCTGGGCCATGGCCACATTCCCGTCCCACGGGAGCAGCCGGCCTCGATCGGGCCGCAGGCGGCCTCCTCTCCCGCGCCACGGGAGATCCGACCCAACTCTCCCGCCGGACGGGAGATCCCGAGCCGAGGGGCGTCATCGATGTCGCCTGCTCCCGCCCCACGGGAACGGGTGAGGCCTTGGGCTGCCCGCCCGTCCGCGGACGAGGGCCGCCCGCGAAGCCGGAGTAGGGCCGCGAGCGCCCTGAGATGTGCGTGAGCGGACGGCGCAGGGCGGCAAAGCACGCCGGCGCCGTCCGTCGTCGCGCGACTTGACCTCGACCTTGGCGAATCCTCCGGCCGAGGGCTGGCACCGCCTGACCTCGGCCGTCGGAGGGACTCGCTACTTGATCTCGACCTTGGCGCCCTGCTCTTCCAAAGCAGCCTTGATCTTGTCGGCCTCGTCGCGCGCGATGCCCTCCTTGACGGGCTTCGGCGCGGCGTCGACCAGGTCCTTGGCCTCCTTGAGGCCGAGACCGGTCAGCTCGCGGACGACCTTGATGACCGGGATCTTGTTCGGGCCGACCTCGGCGAGGACGGCACTGAACTCGGTCTGCTCCTCGGACGCCGCCGCGGCGGCGCCACCACCGGCCTCACCGCCACCGGCGGCCGGCGCAGCGACGGCTGCGACCGGGGCCGCGGCCGTGACGCCGTAGCGCTCCTCGAACTTCTTGATGAACTCGGACAGCTCGAGGACGGTCATCTTGTCGATCGCATCGAGCAGGTCGTCCTGGGACAGGGCGGTAGCCATGGATATCTCCTTGTCGTGGGTGGTTGGTGGGCGGTCTCTCGGTGCGGGTCTAGCTCTCGGCCTGACGCTTCTGCTCCGCGACCTGCGCAAGGGCATAGCCCAGGTTGCGCAGGGGCGCGGCGAACAGCCCGGCCAGGGTCCCGACCGGCGCCTGCATGCCGCCGGCCAGCTTGGCCAACAGCACGTCGCGGCCGGGCAGAGCCGCCAGACGGGTGACCGCGTCAGCGTCGATGGCCTTGTCGCCCAGGACGGCACCCGTGATCCGCACGATCCTGTTGTACGGGCGAGTGGCGTCGATGACCGCCTTGGCGGTCGCCGCCTCGTCGGAGCCGAACGCGATCGCGGTCGGCCCGGTCAGCATCGGATCGAGCGCGGGACCGATCGTGTCGGCCGCGGCGATGCGCATGAGCCGGTTCTTGATGACGCGGTACCGGACGTCCTGCTTGGTCAGGGCACGCCGGATCTCGGCGATCTCCTTCACCGATAGGCCGCGGTATTCGGACACGATCATCGTCCGGGCCTTCGCGAGCTCTTCGCGAAGCTCGGCGACCATCGCCTCCTTCGCCTCTGTCGGCATCTGCCTCCTTCGGAGCGGCGGCCGCGATCCGGCCGAGACTCCATTCCCTACGGCACGCGGGCCGGCGTGCGGCGGTGGGGACGACCGGAGCGATCCGGATCTCCCCTGCGACGGATCCCATGGCTGCCTCCCGAAGGAGGCCGATCCTGAGCCGGCCATGCCGGCTCCGCTCGCAGGGACGCCCCACCGATGCGGTGGAGGCACCGACTGCCTCGGCGTGCTCGTCGTCGTCCCCTGCCCCGCTCGCACGAGGTCGGTCCGGTCCGACGGATCAAGCTTCGACCGTCCCGGGTTCTCCCCGGAGCGGTCCGCAAGCGCAGGCTGTCTGCGGCGGTCCGTCTAGGCTCGCCGATCAGCCGCCCACGCGTCTGCTCGTCGAACCCTATTCGTCAGATGACGCGCCTCTCGGCCGCCATCGCGTACATCGGCCGGCGACCCGCCGGCGGGGGTCAGGCGGCCGCGACCGCCAGGGTCGCCGGCACGTCGACCCGGATGCCCGGGCCCATGGTGCTGGCGATGGTCAGGGTGCGCAGGTACTGGCCCTTCGCGCCCGAGGGCTTCGCGCGGTTCACGGCATCGACCAGCGCGGCGAGGTTGTCGACCAGCGCCTGCGGCTCGAAGCTGCTCTTGCCGACGGCGACGTGGATGATCGCGGCCTTGTCGACCTTGAACTCGACCCGGCCGCCTTTGACCTCCTTGATCGCCCGCTCGAGGTCGAACGTGATCGTGCCGGCTTTAGGGTTGGGCATCAGGCCACGCCGACCGAGGATCTTGCCGAGGCGGCCGACGACGCCCATCGAATCGGGCGTCGCGAGGGCGACGTCGAACTCCATCCAGCCGGCCTCGATCTTCTTGGCCAGGTCCTCGCCACCGACCTCGTCGGCACCGGCGCGCAGCGCCTCCTGGGCCTTTTCGCCCTGAGCGAAGACGGCGACGCGCACGACCTTGCCGGTGCCGTGCGGCAGGACGACCGTGCCACGGACCATCTGGTCGGCGTGACGCGGATCGACGCCGAGGCGGATGTGCGCCTCGATCGTCGCGTCGAAGGCGACCGTCGTCGTCTGCTTGGCGAGCTCCGCCGCCTCGGATGGCGGGTAGACGTGCTCGCGGTCGACGAGCTTCGCCGCCTCCTGGTACTTCTTGCCTCGGTGTGCCATGTGTCGTTCTCCTCGAGCGGCCAGCGAGCCCGGCCTCCCCCTGTCGATGACCGCGACGCCCCGGGGTACGGACGGCCGCGAATGATACCTGTTCTCGGCCCGCTATCGCCCGGATGGCTGGCAAGGCGCCGGCGAGCCGTGGCGCGAGCGCACTCGAGTGTGCGTGAGCGCCGCGGCGGAGCCGGCAACGACGCCAGACGCCGGGCGATGAGGGCCGCCTAGCCGACGACCTCGATGCCCATCGAGCGAGCCGTGCCCTCGATCTGCTTGGCGGCGGCATCGATGTCGTTGGCGTTGAGGTCCGCCATCTTGACGCCGGCGATCTCACGCAGCTGGTCGCGCGTGACCCGGCCGAGCGTCTCGGTGCCCGTCGTGCCCGACCCCTTCTCGATCCCGGCGGCCTTGCGCAGGAGATCGGCGGCCGGCGGCGTCTTGAGGATGAACGTGAACGAACGGTCCTCGAAGATCGTGATCTGCGCCGGGATGACCTGACCGCGCTTGTCCTGGGTCTTCTCGTTATAGGCCTTGGTGAATTCGACGATGTTGATGCCGTGTGGACCCAGCGCGGTACCGACCGGCGGCGCGGGGGTCGCGGCGCCGGCGGGCAGCTGCAGGGTCAGGACGGTGCGGATCTTCTTGGCCACGGGTAGTTCGGACGTCCTTTCCTAGAGTTTCTCGACCTGCAGGAAGTCAAGCTCGACCGGCGTCTCGCGGCCGAAGATGCTCACCAGGACCTTGACCTTGTTGCGCTCCGGGTTGATCTCCTCGACCGTGCCGATGAACTCGGCGAACGGCCCATCGGTGACCCGGACGCTCTGGCCCTTGGTGAACGCGACGCGGTACTTGGGCGTCTCGACGCCCATGTGCCGCAGGATCTGCTTGACCTCGGTCTCGGTGAGCGGGATGGGCTCGCTGCGGACGCCCGGGATGTTGGCACCGCCGACGAAGCTCGTCACGCCCGGCGTATTGCGGACGACGAACCAGCTGTCGGGGTCGAGGATCATCTCGACCAGCACGTAGCCCGGGTACACCTTCTTCTGGACGGTGTGTCGCTGGCCCTGCCGGATCTCGATCTCGTCCTCCATCGGCACGAGGACCTGGAAGATCTTGTCCTCCATCCCCATCGACTCGATGCGGTGCTCGAGATTGGTCTTCACCTTGTTCTCGTAGCCCGAGTAGGTGTGGATGATGTACCAGCGCTTCTCGGGCGCCTTGGTCTCGGTGGTGGTCAGGTCGGTCATGGTCTCGGGGCCTTACGTCGCCGTCGTCGGGCTGATCAGATTGAGCAGCCCGACGAACACGCGGTCCAGGACGCTGATGTACAGCCCGACCACGAAGCTGATCGCGAAGACCAGCACGGTCAGGTTGCGCACCTGCTCACGGGTCGGCCAGCTGACCTTCTTCAGCTCTGACCAGACCTCATCGAAATAGCGTCGGATCCGCTTCACGTCGTCCTGTCGTCTTCCTTCTTACAGCTACTGCGTCTTCCGCCGTACCGCTTCGTCGTTTTCCGCTGTCCCACTACCGCGTTCCAGCGCGATCGCGTCACCCTCCCCGAGGACGGAGGCCGCAGTCTTCAAGGCCATCCGTCCGAGGATTCTGGCAGGGGCGATAGGACTCGAACCTACAACCGCCGGTTTTGGAGACCGGTGCTCTGCCAATTGAGCTACACCCCTGCGGCGGCGAGGCCGTCGGCCTACTTCGCCTCGCGGTGAAGTGTATGCCGTCGCTCGCGCGGGCAGTATTTCATGAGCTCGATCCGGTTTGGATCGTTCTTCTTGTTCTTGCGCGTCGTGTAGGTCCGCTGCTTGCACTCGGTGCACGCGAGCTGGATCGTCGGACGGTTCTCGACCCTCGCCATGCGGTCCCTACTCGACGATCTTGGTGATGGCCCCGGCGCCGACCGTGCGGCCACCCTCGCGGATGGCGAAGCGCTGGCCGACCTCGAGGGCGATGGGGGTGAT
>DATBMM010000201.1:0-8947 GCA_036554825.1 Candidatus Limnocylindrales bacterium | reverse complement strand
CACCCGGTGTGGCCGTCGCTCGCCCGCGACCACGTCGCCCGCCGCGCGAGCGATCGCCTCGGCGAGCACCGCCAGCCACGTCCAGGCCATGAGCACCGGCACGATGTAGTAGCGGTCGATCATGGCGTTGATGTACGACGCGGCGAAGAAGCAGGTCAGCGCGACCGTGGTCCCGGTCAGGATCGCGTACCTCGGGCGGCGGATGGCCGTGACCACGAACGCCAGCGGCACGAGCGCCGCGAGCGGGCCGAACGCGTCCACGGTCCGCGCGATGAGATCGGCCGCCTTGGCCGGCAGGTCCTCGAACGGGCCGACGACGCTGCCCCGGAACTGCTCGGCGAGGGCGATGTACCAGAAGCCGTCCCACGTCTCGGGCCGCCCATAGACGATCGGTGCCCGGAACGGGCCCGCCCGGAGCGGTAGCTCCAGGTAGACCAGGGCCAGCGTCGCCACGGCCGTGCCGAGACAGGCGACGAGGAACCGCGGACGGCGCAGGACCTCCCGGTCCACGGCCAGCACGTAGAGGACGATCGGGGGCGCGAGCAACAGGGTGAGGGAGTGATTCCCGGCGGCCAGCCCGTAGACGGCCGCGGCCGCGATCAGCGTGCGGTCGCGCTCGTCCTGCTCCCACGCCACCAGCAGTCGCAGCAGGATCGCGATGAGGACGAGGTGGAGCGCATGGGCCTCGGCCTGGGTGCCGTTCTTCCAGACGATCGCGGTCAGGGCGAGCCCGAGGCCGGCCATGACGCCCAGCGCGGTCGAGCGGGTGAGCGTCCGGACGAGGTCCACCGTCACGGCCGCGGCGGCCGCGATGCACAACCCGGCGAAGAGGTTCATGCGGAATGCCGCTTCCCCGAACGGCGCGAGGACCAGATTCGCCAGCCAGCCGAGCAGCACGTACGTGGGGAAGCCGGTCGGATGGGCGGTGCCCATCACCGGTGCCACGACCTGCAGCTCGGCGGTATCCCAGAAGCCCAGGCCCGGCATCATCGCCAGCCGGCAGGCGACGAACGCCACGACGCCGACGAGGAGCGGCGCCGCCCACGATGCGAGCCGCCTCACCATCCGAGGATCCGCCCCCACAGGACGCCCCAGGCGTTGACAGCGATCGACAGCACGATCAGCCCGATCGCGACCGGCATCGCCCACGCACGCCGCGGCACCCGGTCGACCAGCCATCCGAAGCCGATCGCCACCAGCACGAGCACGAACGGGACGACGTCGTTGCTGAAGCGATAGCCGAACTGGACCCAGCCCTGGCTGAAATGCATGAGGTTGGCGACCGACACGAGCACGACCGCGATCGACGCGGCCGCGACGATGCGGCGCCGCCGACGGTCGAGCCAGGCGAGGATCGCCAACAGCAACGCCGGGCTCGTGAGCAGCACGCTCATGCCGGTGTCACGCGGCAGCGCGAGGGGGCAATCGGGGTCGAAGAGCCCCCGTCTGGCATCGGGTGCCGCGCACAGCGGACGGTCGAGCGTGCCGAGCGTGTCGCGCTGCCGGTCGGGCAGGAGCTCCGGGGTCGAGAACAGCATGATCGCCAGGTTCTGGGGCAGGTAGCGCGGGTCCTCCGCGGCCCACTCGGGGTGATAGCCCAGGCCGGTGTAGGCGCGCGCCTCGATCTGATACAGGTGGTCGTACGCCGGATGGAAGACGTGCCCGGTGGTCGCGATGTTGTACGCGAGCAGGGCGCCGACCGGCATGGCTGCGCCCAGCGCCACCGACCAGCCGCGTCGTCGCCAGTCGCGGCCGGGGCCGACGAGCACGAAGAACGGGGCGGCGAGGATCACGGTCAGGCGGGCGGTCGACGCGAGGCCGAGCAGGAAGCCGATGACGAACGCCCGCCGGTCGATGGCGGGGCGTCGGCGCCTGACGATCGAGGTCGACGCTGGCGCCCGTGCTGTGACCTCATCCCGCTCGGCGGCGCGATCCGCCTCGAGGGCGAGGCCGACGGCGACCATGGTGATCCCGACCGCCACGATATGCGCCTGGTACCACGTGGTCGTGTTCTGGGCCGTGTACCAGAACACCGTGCCGAACGCGAAGGCGACTGTCGTCCCGGCGCGGACGACGCTCGAGACGCCGAGCCGTCCGATCAGCCACCAGCAGGCCGCGACGTCCAGCGCGGCGAGGACCGTGAAGATGAGTTGATCGTCGGCGTCGAGGCCGAACGCCGCCACGAACGGCACCAGCACGAGGGCTGGCAGCGGCGGGAACGGGATCAGGCCCCGCCCGACGCCATCGACCTGGCCGATCGGCAGGACATCCTGGAAATACCAGTTCCCGAAGCGTTCGGCGGTCGTCGCGACCGGGTACCGGATGGCCGCCTGGCCCTCGAGGAATGCCGAGGCCTGCCACACGAAGTGGTCGTAGTAGCGCTCGACGAACGACGCGCGGTAGACGGCGAACGCGGCGACCGCGAGCAGGACGCCGGCCATCGCGACGAGCACCGTCGTCGTGCGCGAGCTCGCCAGGTCGGGTCGGGGGTCGGCCCGGCGACCCTGTGCTACGCTCAGATCAACCTTCCACGCTCGTGCAGGAGCCTCTCTCCCCGGTGACTGGCCCCGTTCCCGGCGCGTACGAGCGAGGCACGGGAGCGCCGCCTCGGTCGACCGGGATGCAGGGGGCCGTCGGCGCGGTCCTGATCGTCCTCGCTCTCGGACTCGCCATCCGGCTCACGCTTTTATACCTGCTCCCCGGTTCGGGCTTCGCGGTCGATGTCGCGTCGTTCCAGTTCTGGGCGAGCGACCTTGCCCGCAACGGCCTGTCCGGGTTCTACGAGCGCGAGTTCTTCCACGACTACACGCCCGGGTACCTGTATGTCCTGTGGCTGGTCGGGACGGTCGGGGCGGCCGCCGGTGGCATCGGCGACCTCATCAAGGTCCCCCCGATCCTCGCCGATCTGGGCATCGCCTACGTCGTGTGGTCGATGATCCGTGAGCTCGGCGCTCGCGATCGGCTGGCGCTGCTCGGTGCGGCGGTCGTCGTCGTCAACCCGATCCTGTGGTTCGACAGCGCGGTCTGGGGGCAGGTCGATTCGTTCGGCGTGCTCTTCCTGATGCTCGGGTTGCGTGCGCTGTGGCACGACCAGCCCGAGCGCGCCGCGATCCACGCCGTGATCGCCGCGATCATCAAGCCGCAGCTGGGCATCCTGATCCCGATCGTGGCGATCGTGGCGATCCGCCGTGCGCTGCGGCCGGTGCCGACGGACCCGCAGGCGACCGCATCGTCGAGCCGCCTGCTCCGGCTGGAGTCACGCACCGGGCACCCGATCCGGATCCTGACGACCGGGCTCGCCGGCTACCTGACGGCGCTACTGATCTGCCTGCCGTTCGGCCTGAGCGTGATCGTGCTCGCGCCGACCGCCCCGTTCTTCGCGTCGGGGCTCCTCGAACAGATCGCGCTGGCCGGCGGCGGCTACCCGTACCTGACCGTCAACGCGTACAACGCCTGGGCCCTCATCCCGGGCGATCTCGGTGTCAGCCTCGCCGTTAGCGGCCAGTGGGTGTGCGACGCGGCGACCCTCCCGGCGGACCGGTGCGGCGCGGGCGTGGCGCTCCTCGGACCGGTCCCTGCGGTGATGCTCGGGGCGCTGCTCCTCGTGGCGGTCATCACGACTGTCCTGTTCGTGATCTGGCGTCATCCCGACCGACTCACGATCACGGTCGGCCTTGCGGTGATCGCGCTGGCGTTCTTCGCCGCTCCGACGCGCGTCCACGAGCGGTACGGGTTCCCGTTCTTCGCGGTGGGCGCGATCCTGTTCGCGGTCTCGTGGCGCTGGCGGATCGCGTACGTCGTCCTGGGTCTCGCGACGTTCGCCAACATGTACGTCGTCCTCACGACCATCTATCCGCCGGCCGATCCGACGACGAACCCCATCCGCGACTGGCTGTCGGTGGGGCCGGCGATCCGCTCCCAGGCCGGGGTGACGATCCTGGCCGTGCTGCACACGGCCGGGACGGCCTGGGCGTGGCTCCGCCTCCGTCCGAGGGCGCGCGAACAGCTCGAGGAGGAGGTCTACGAAGCCGGTCGCGCGCAGCCGGATCGGGATGATGCGGTCGGCGTGGCCCGGCGAGGACCGCCCGCCCGGCCCGCGGTCGCGGCATTCTCGGCGGGCATCCCCAGCGTCCCCAGCGTCCCGAGCAAGCCAGCGCTGCCGACCTGGTCCGAACCGGCACGTTTCGAGGAGGTGGGCATCACCGGCTGGTTGGCCGACCGCCTCCGCGCCGCTCCGTTCCGGGCGGACCGCAGTCGGACGCTGCTCGCGGAGGGTGGCGGCCGCTTCGACCGCCTCGACGCCTGGATCATCGTCGCCCTGATCCTGGCGACCCTCGGCATCCGGCTGTTCCGCCTGGAAGAGCCGTACCAGATGCACTTCGACGAGGTCTACCACGCGCGCACGGCGACCGAGTTCCTGCAGGGCTGGCGGTACGACGAGCCTCACGACATCTACGAATGGACGCATCCGCATCTCGCGAAGTACGCGATGGCCGCTGGCCTCGTGCTGTGGGGCGGTGACCATGTCCGCGCGACCGCCGAGCTCGGCAGCCCCGTCCGTGCGGCGATCATCGAGCCGCGCGGCGAGGACGGGCCGACCCGGATCGGCGAGCGCCTGCACCTCGCGACCGGGAGCGAGATCCGAAGCGAGGATCTGCGGACCCGCCGCTCGGTCGGCCGCGTGGCCGCACCCGGCGTGGGCGCCCTCGCGATGGACACGACCCAGCAGCGGCTGGTCCTCGGCTCGGACGATGGCGTCGTCTCGACCCTCGACCTGGCCGCGATCGGCAGCGGCGACGGTGGCCTCGCGCCGATCGAGCTGGCGACGCTGCCGCACCCGGTCGAGCACCTCTTCGTGACCGATGGCGGCGTCATCGTCGCGGCGTCCGACGTCGACGTCACGGCCATCGACGACGCGTCGGGGGACGTACTCGCGACTGCCGAGTTCGACGGCATCGCCGATCTCGCTCCCGGTGGCAGCGGGCCGGTCCTCCAGGGCGACCCGGCATCGATGGAGGACCCGGCCGCCGTGGCCGACGCGATCGCCAGCCTGATCGGCGGCGACGCGCAGGACTATGAGTCGCGCATCACCCTCGCGAGCCCGGGGGCCCAGGTCCTCTTCGGCAGCCCGGGCAGCGGCGAGACGCGGACGGCCGTCGAGGAAGCGATCGCCGACGGACGCCTCCCCGGCGTCGAGATCGTCGACCTGCCGCGGGTCGCGATCGCCACGAGCGCCGGCGTCTCCTTCATCGACCCCTCGAGCGCCCGGACCACGACGTCCCTGCCGCTGGACGGCGGCGCCCACGGCCTCGGCCTGGTGACGGATGTCGGCGACACCCAGCTCTATGTCGCGACCGGCTCCGCCGACGACCCGACCTACCACGTCCTGGTCGTCTCGGGCGACGATGCGGCGAACGGCCCGATCGATCGCGGCAGCAACCCGCTGCCGGGGCTCGGCTCCCGAGTCGCCTACGACGAGGCGTCACAACAGGTCCACATCCTCGGGCGCGCGCCGCCCTCGCGCTCGCCCGGTGGGGGCGACGCCTGGACCGTGTACGTCATCGAGCCGCACGCGAAGGCGGTCTACGCCGACGCCGCCCTGCCCGACGGCTTCCAGCCCACGGCCTGGGCGATGGACGTCGAGGCGGAGTACCAGGCTGACGACCGCCAGGAGCTGCTGGTGTTCGACGGCGACGGCACCGCGGCGGCCATCGACGTAGGGTCGCACGCCTTCGCCTGGCGGTTGCCCGGGGTCCTGGCCGGGGTGCTCATGGCGGTCTTCCTGTACGCCCTGACGCGGATCCTCTTCGCACGCCGGAGCGTCGCCCTCGCGGTGGCCGGCCTGTCGCTGGTCGAGGGGATGCTGTTCGTCCAGTCACGGATCGGCATGAACGACGTGTACGTCGGGCTATTCATCGTGGCCGCGTACGCCGTGTTCGCGGCCGTCTGGACGGGCTGGTGGCGCGGCCGGGGCGCGTTCTGGCTGGGGATGCCGATCATCGGCTTGCTCCTGGGGTTCGCCCTCGCCTCGAAATGGGTAGCGGCCTATGCGATCGGGGCGCTGGTGCTGCTGCTGCTCGTCCGCAGCGCGCTCGGCCGCGTCCTCTCGATCCTGGGCCTTATCGCCCTGACGGGCGGGCTGGGCTACCTGGCGATGGCCGGCGACGGCTTCGGCAACGTGCCGTTCCTGGTGATCATGATCGCGTTGACGCTGCTCGCCGTCGTCGTGGCGATCTTCCATCCGATCCGTTGGACGGATGAGGAGATGTGGCTCGCGCTCATCGCGCCGACGGCGATGGGGGCGGTGCTGTTCTTCGGCGCCCTCACGCTCGGCCGGTTGGACCAGGAGATCGTGCTCGGCCCGGTGTCGGTGACGCCGCTCCTCGCGGCGATCGCGGCGTCCCTCGGCTCGGTCGTGGTGTACCTCGCGTTCCGGGCGGGCGGCTGGCTGGGCTACGGGCCGCTCGCGGCGCCGCCGCGTCCCGGCGATCCCGCCCGGGCGCTGGATCCGCCGGGTCCGGCTCCGGTCGGCTGGCTCCGACCGGGCTGGGGGTTCGGCCTGCCGATCGTGTGGGCCGCGGCGTCGCTCATCGCGATCCCGCTCGGCGTCTACCTCGTGAGCTATCTGCCGTGGGCCGCCATCGGGAACCACCGCCTGTGGGACGGTCTGCCGGCCGGGCACGGCGGCCAGACGCTCCTGGAGCTGACGCGCCAGATGTACGACTACCACAACGGCCTGACGTCACCGCATGCCGCGTCGTCGCCGTGGTGGGCCTTCCCGTTCGACCTCAAGCCGGTCTGGTTCTTCCAGGAAAGCTTCGCCGGCGCCACGAGCGCCGCGATCTACGACTCCGGGAACCTGGTCATCTGGTGGCTTGGCGTCGCCGCGCTGGTCTTCATCTCGATCATGGCCTACCGCCGCCGATCGCCGGCCCTCGCGCTCATCGCCATCGGCTTCGCGGCGCAGTGGGTCCCCTGGGCGCGCATCGACCGGGCCGCCTTCCAGTACCACTACTACACGGCCCTGCCGTTCGTGGTCGTCGCGCTGGCCTATCTCGTGGCGGAGCTGTGGCACGGGGCATCACGCCGGACCTGGATGTGGTCGCGCATCGCCGTCGCGCTCGCGGTCATCGGGCCGGCCGCGCTATGGCTCTTCTCGAGGCCGCTGTGTGCCCTGGTCGGCGTGCAGATCGCCAATCCGGGCTCCCAGGCGTGCCCCGCGGCCATCCCCGACTTCGTCCTCACCATCCGGACCGTAGCGCTGCTCGCCCTGCTGCTCATGGGCGGCCTCGTGATCTGGACGTGGCTGCAGCGGATGCAGGCCGATCCCGCCGACGACGGGCGAGGTCGCTCGGCGCTCCTGCCGCTGATCGGTGGGGTCGCCGCGATCGCGGTCGGCATCGTGGTGGCGTCGCTCCTGCCAGATACGCCGATCCTGACGCTGCGTGGCATCCCCGTCGAGCCCATCGCCCTGGTCGTGATGCTGCCGCTGCTCTACCTCGCCGGCCAGGTGCTGGCCGCTCGTGACGCGCGCCGGTTCGTGGTCGGCATCGGCGTCGCGGTCGTGGCCTGGTTCGTGGTCTGGTACCCGAACATCTCGGCCCTTCCCCTCCCGTCGACCGTCGTGAACGCGTACCAGGGCTTCCTGCCCACCTACCTCTACGCGTTCCAGTTCCCGGTGAACACGGCCGCGCGGCCGGCGATGCCGCTGCTCAGTCCCATCCCCCTCGCCTTGACCCTGGCGCTCGCGCTGACCTGCGTCGTCGTGGCCTACTCGGCGTCGGTCTGGAGACTCGCCCTGGCGACGTCCCGTGCCGGCTCCGACGGCCCGGGTTCCTCGGGCCCGGCCGGCGCTTCCGGCCCGACCGGGAGCACTGCCGAGGGCGGCGTCGACGGCCTGGCGCGCACCGGTGGGGGTGCCTGAGGGATCGCTGCCCGGAAGCCGGCCGGCAGCGAGCCCGTCGCCGCGAGCCGCCGGATCACGAAGCCGTAGTAGTCATCGACCTTGGCCGTGACGCGTGGCCACGAGAACTCCTCGGCGCGCGCGCGGCCGGAGGCGCCCATCCGTTCGCGCAGGGCCGGGTCGCCGAGCAACCGGTCGATGGCGACCGCCAGCTCGCGTGGCTGGCGGGGCGGGACGAGGAGGCCTTCGCGCCCACGTCGCACCACGCCCTTGTAGCCGTGGATATCCGAGGCGACGATCGGCGTGCCGGCCGCCATCGCCTCGAGCAGGACGATGCCGAACGACTCGCCGCCGGTCGCCGGTGACACGTAGACATCGGCGGTCTTGTAGAGCTGGGCCTTCTCGTCGTCCGAGACGCGACCCAGGAATTCGACGCCGTTCAGGCCGCGGGTGGCGACGTAGCGTCGGGCCTCGCGCTCCTGGGGCCCGGAGCCCACGATGAGCAGCCGCGACTTGCCACCGGTCCGCCGCAGGATGCGGTGCGCCTTGAGCAGGTCGAGCAACCCCTTGCGCGGTTCGTGGCGCCCGACGAACAGGACGTTCGGGATCCCGTCCTGCCAGCGAGCGATCGGCACGGCGGTGGCGAACCGCGCCACGTCCACCCCGTTGGGGATGACCTTGTAGTCGCCCGGGAAGAACCGGTCGATGAAATGGCGGGCCGCGGCGCTCACCGCGATCCGGCCATGCAGCCTCGCCGCATAGCCCCGCAGCGCCCGGCTGCCGAACTCGTACGACGGCGAGAAGCCGGCATAGGCGTGGAAGGTCGCGATGTTCACGCTCTCCGACTCGCGGAGCAGGAACAGCGACAGGAACGGGACGAACGGCTCGTGGAAGTGGAGGACGTCGAACCGCTCACGCTCCAGCATCGCCCCGATCTGCCCGAGGTAGCGCGGGGAGAACGTCAGTGTCCCGACCGACGCATTGATCGGCACCGAGACGCCGACGCCCAGCCGGATGATGTCGCCCTCCGATGCCCGCTGCGGG
>DATBMM010000142.1:0-4733 GCA_036554825.1 Candidatus Limnocylindrales bacterium | reverse complement strand
GCTGGGCTGGCTCGGCATCCCGATCCCGGAGGACGAGGGCGGCGCCGGACTGGACACGCTGGCCTACGCGATCGCGGTCGAAGAGATCGGTCGCGTGTGGGGCTCCCTGGGGCTGATCGTCGCGGCCCACACGAGCCTTGGCTGCGGCCCGTTGCACCTCGCCGGGACCGACGAGCAGAAGCAGCGCTTCCTTGTCCCGATGGCGAGCGGCCGGGTCCTTGGCGCCTATGGCCTGACCGAGCCGGGTGCCGGGTCCGACGCCGGCGGGACCCGCACGACCGCTCGGCTCGAGGACGGTGGCTGGGTCATCGACGGGTCGAAGCGGTTCATCACCAATGCCGGCCACGCCGGCACATACGTCGTGACCGCGAAGACCGGGACGACCGACTCGGGTGACCCGGAGATCAGCGCGTTCATCGTGCCTGCGGACACGCCCGGCTTCAGCGTGGGCCGCCTCGAGGACAAGCTGGGCCTGCACGCCTCGGCCACCGGGGAGCTGCGCTTCGACGGGGCGTGCGTCCCGGCCGATAACCTCCTCGGCACGCGCGGCGACGGGTTCCGGACCTTCCTGAAGATCCTCGACGGTGGGCGCATCTCGATCGGCGCCCTGGCGGTCGGCCTCGCCCAAGCCGCGCTCGACGCGAGCATCCCCTACGCCCAGACCCGCGAGCAGTTCGGCCGGCCCATCGGCTCGTTCCAGGGCGTGGCCTTCATGGTGGCCGACATGGCCACCGAGATCGAGGCCGCCCGCTCGCTCGTCTGGAAGGCGGCATGGCTCAAGGACCAGGGGCGCGACTTCGGGCTCGTGGCCGCGGAGGCGAAGCTGCTCGCGTCCGAGGTGAGCTCAAGGGCGACGAACGCGGCCATCCAGATCCACGGTGGCTATGGCTACACGACCGACTACCCGGTCGAGCGTTTCATGCGGGATGCCAAGCTGACTGAGATCGGCGAGGGCACCAGCCAGGTCCAGCGGCTCGTCATCGCCCGGAAGATCCTCGGGCTTCGCGTCGTCTGACGGTCGCGGGTCGGGAGGCCTAGTTCACCTTCGCGAGACGGACGATCAGCCGGTACTGGCTGCGCGATCCCACGCATGTCTGGAGCGTCAGGCTGGGGCGCGACTGACCGGCGAAGGCCCACGCCCCGTCCTCCGGCGTCGTGAGCCGCCACCAGGAGACCGCGTATGTCGCGACCTTCCCGTCGCCCCCGGCGTAGTGGACCTTCATGCCTTTGCGCAGCCGGCCGCGGACGTAGGCGTCGTGGAGCGGCTTGAACACGCTGTGGGCGTGGCCGAACAGGTACACGTTGTTGCCGCCCGCGCAGCCCCAGCGGTAGACGCGGTTCCCGGGGTAGTAGCTCGAGGAGCACGAATAGCCTGCGACCGACCGGTCGATGCCGAGGGCCGGGATCCAGACGTGGTTGCGGCCACGCAGGCCGGACGATGAAGCGGAGGAGGTCGCGGCCCCGCTCGACCTGGAGACGGTGGTGGGCTTCGGCTCGGGAACGGCGGCCTTCGGTCGGGCGGTCCAATCCGCGGGGATAGCCACGCTCCGCGCACGGCTCGGGGCGGGCGCGGGGCTCGCCAGCGCCGCCGCGATGCGGTCGTCGCGATCGGCCGGCGTACCGAGCAGCGCGGCGACGGGCACGGACGCTGCAGCTTCGACTGCGCCCTGCCTGCCGAGCGCGAGGGTCGGGGCGCTGGCCGCGAGGAGGTTGACGACCAGCGCGAGAGCAAGCAGCGACCGGGCCGGTCGCCGGGCGGTGGGCATGGACCCAGCATCCCGATCGGGATCGGCTCAGACCGTGGCTCGGACGTCCCATCGACGATGGGAAGGAGGACCCCCTGACCTAGGTCCCCGTGCCGGCGGCGACCTCCAGCGCCTCGCGGATCGCCGCCTCGAAACCGGGCGGCCACGGACCGGTGCCGGCCACCACGTAGGGCGACTGCTCGACGGTCTCGTACGTCTCGGGATCGGTCACGTAGGAACGGGCGCACAGATCGACGCTCGCGCGCAGCCGCTCGAAGGCGGCTCGGTTGCGGAAGATGTAGATCCGCAGGCGGACCGGATCGGGCTGATCGACGCCGGACGCGTCGAACCCGATCGCCGTCTGGATCATGGTGGGGTCGTCACAGCCCGCGTCGCCGGCGGTCAATCGGCCGAGCTCCAGGCCGCGATTCGTGAGCTCCGTGGCGATCCCCTGGAAATCCGCCGGGGTCGGCGCGGGCGGCGTGACGGTCACGGCTCCACAGGCGGCGACCAGCAGGAAGGTGGCCAGCGACATCGCCGCGGCCCCGAGGGAACGCACGCGGCGAGGCTAGCATCGGCCGGCCCTCGGCGCGGGCGGCGGTACCATGCGCGCGAGCCGAGGCCCGCATGACCGCTGCGAACCGAGCACGAGGAGCATCACGCTCGGCCGCCGTGCTGGGGATCACCCTGGCCGCCGGTCTGGTTCCGGCTGCGACCGCCGCCGAGCCCCCGCCGATCATCAGCCGGCTCGAGTCGCCGATGGCCGACGCCGCCGTGATCGAGTTGCCTCCCGATGCACCGGCCGAGACGACACCGATGCTGCTGGTGCTCGACGCCGAACGCATCGCGCCCTCGATGGCGCGCCTATCGATCCTCCGTCGCGGCGGCGCCTGGGACCGGGTCGAGGTCCTCGACGTCGACCTCGAGCGCGACGACCTCGACGCGCGATGGCTGGTGGGTCTGGGTGGCGGCAGGTATTCGCTGATCGCCACAAGCCGGGCGACCGGCGCTGGGACCGACCATGCGTCGGTGGTGGGCTTGGAGGTCCGCCACGACGGTGGGTCTCACGCGCTGGTCGAGACCGGTCGAAGTCGCATCGATGCTGCCGTCTCGTATTCGGGTTCGGCCGACGTCGATGGCCTGGGCACCCCGGAGCTCGTGCTCGGTCTCGAGCCGCTGCATGACCCGTCGGAACCGTGCGGGATCTCCTCGCTCCTGGTCCTCGACGCCGCGTCGTCGATGGTCCGCCGGGTCATCGACGTGCCCGGGCACCTCGGCAGCGGTGTCATCGGGCGATGGGACGGCGCCCCGGGCGACGACCTGCTCGTCCATGCCTCGGCGGGGTGTCCCGACCCCGAGACGACCGCACGGCTCGTCTCGATCAGGCTCCGCGATGGGACCGAGACCACCATGGTGCCCACCCTGCGAGCCAGGGTGTCGGACGTGCCGCCGCCGCTGCGCGTCCGCCTGTCCGACGATCGGCCCGATGTCGCCTTTGCGAACCTCGGTGACACGCTGGGACTCATCGATATCGATACCCGGGGGCCGGTGACGGTCGCGACCGCTCCCGGTCAGGCGCTCGTCGCCGGTCCCGACACCGCGGCGGACCGCCCTGCGATCCGGATCTCCTGGCTGGATCGAGACGGCGTGCACATCGCGCACGTGCGGGACACGCCGCGTGACCTCCTCCAGGTGACCGATCGGCGCGAGCTCGGTGCCGACGTCGTCGGCTCGGAGCGCTGGGGGATGGTCGTCGCCGCGGTGGCCACGGACGCCCGACTGCATGGTCTCCCCAGCGCGTGGCTCGGTGCAGTGGCCACCGAGGGCTGCCCCGACCTGGTCCTGCCCGGCGCGATCGAGTCGTGTGGATCGGGCGAGCTCCGGCCAGGGGCGACGTGGCTCGCGACGCGCATCGCCACGGTCTTGCCGATCGAGGGTCGCGCCACGACGCTGATCGCGGCGGGGATCGGCTGGGATCCCCTTGCGGGGCTGCCGCCCAGCCCGACGCCGTCGATGGCGGGCCCACCCGGCTGGTGGCGGCACGGCGCGTCGACGGCATTCGTGCTGTCCGAGGTCCGTGGGTCGGATGTCGTGTACTTCCGGGACTTCCCGTCGCCGAAGGCGACCATCGAGGCGACCACCGACAAGGACGGCAGCTCGACCCTGCCGGGCTACACGGGTACGCGGCTGTTCGTCAGCATCCGTCCCCTCGGCGAGGACGAGGAGGGTCCCGACGTCGCGCCCTCGAAGATCGAGAGCCTGCTCCACGTGCCGAGCGGTGGGGTCGTCCGGACCGTCCGCGTGCCGGTCCCGCCTGGCAACGAGTCTGGGCGTGACGGATCGTTCACCACGCTCGGGCTGAGCGAGATCACGAAGGACGGCACGCCGTCGTCTCGCTGGTCGATGCGCGTCGTGCCGATCAACGATTGGGGGGAGGTCGGGTTCCCGGTCGTGCGGACCATCACCCGCGACGCCCTCGGGCCGACCCTGAACCTGGAGACGCCCTTCACCAACCCGGTCTGGCCGTTCCTGGCTCATCTCGACGGCCGCGCCGAGCCCGGTTCCACGGTGAGCATCGACGGCGGGCCGGCCCTCGACGTCGACGAGCGAGGCCGCTTCACGGTCGACACCCGCCTCGCGCCCTGGCCGCAGACGGTCAGGCTCGTGGCCACCGACGCGTCGGGCAACACGTCGATCGGCGAGTTCTCCGTGGTGGGCGGCGTCGACTACCGGCAGTTCCCGTGGGCGCTCATCGTGGCGCTCACGCTCCTGGGGCTCGTCGCGGTGCGCGGGCTCTCCTCGGCCGGCCGTGGCCGGACCGGTGGGGTCGAAGCGACGGCCTGGTCGCTCGGCGTCCTGGACGACGCGGCGCGGCCGGAGATCGAGGAGCTGCCGCCGGGCAGCGGGCTCGCCCCGCGCTGAGCGGCCCCGCAGCGACGTCCGCTAGCGCTCTCGGGCGCGGCGCTTCGCGTCGTGCAGCCGGGTGAG
>DATBMM010000137.1:0-6665 GCA_036554825.1 Candidatus Limnocylindrales bacterium | reverse complement strand
TAGGCGCCTTGCCTCGACGCACCACTCGGGCGTACCGTCAGCGACCCGAACCGTCGAGGTCTGCCGTGCCCGTCACCCTCGCCCGCTCGTCGTCCCGTCCGCCCCGGACGGTCCTCCTGGCTCCCGGCCTGGCGGCCGTGCTCCTTGCCCAGACCGTGGCCGTCGCCGCGGCGGCGCCCGCCGTGACGTCTGCGCCGTCGGCGCCGCCGATCACGGCATCCGTCGATGGACTCCAGCCGACGATCCACTGGCAGGACGCCGTGGCCCATGAGGGCGATCGCATCGCGTTCGAGCCGGGCGGCCGCGTGACGGTCGGCTTCAAGCCGCGAGCCACCGACCGCTGGATCGTCGGCGGCGTCACGAGCCGGAGCCTGCCAGCAGGTCGGCTGGATGGGAAGCGCATGCGGTCGGAGGCGCCCGTCGCCGATCAGCCCCTCGTCGATCCGGCCGACACCGTCGCGGCGAAGACGGCGGCGACCGCCGCGCCACCCGTCTCCCAGCCGCGAGGACTCCAGGCGCCGGTCGATCCGGGTGCGCTCCGACGCGAGGTCTTCGGCTTCCTGCCCTACTGGCAGGTGAACAGCAGCTCCCTGCGCATCCAGTACGACAAGATCTCGACGATCGCCTATTTCGGTGTCGGCGCCGACGCCAGCGGCAACCTCCAGAAGCGCAACAGCAATGGCACGCTGACCACCGGCTGGTCGGGCTGGACCAGCGCGCGGATGACCTCGATCATCGACCAGGCGCACGCGACCGGCACGCGCGTCGTCCTGACGGTCCAGAGCTTCGCGTGGAACAGCTCCGGCCGAGCTCGACAGCGCTCGCTGCTGTCGAGCTGGACCGCCCGGGACCGTCTCGCCCGCCAGATCGCGGCTGCGGTCCGCGACCGTGGCGCCGACGGGGTCAATCTCGACTTCGAGCCGCTGGTCTCCGGCCGGGAAGGCCAGTTCGTGGCCCTCATCAAGCAGATCCGACAGCGCCTCGACGCGGTGCATCGCGGCTACCAGGTCACGTTCGACACGACCGGCCGGATCGGCAACTACCCCATCGAGCGAGCGACGTCATCGGGCGCGGACGCGATCTTCATCATGGGCTACGACTACCGGGGGTCGTCGAGCAGCCCGGTCGGCAGCGTCGCGCCGTTGTCGCGGGCCGGCTATGACATCCGTGACACGGTGGCCGCCTATACCGCTCGCGTCCCACCCTCCAAGCTCATCCTCGGCGTCCCGTACTACGGGCGCGCGTGGTCGACCGACACGAACCAGCCGCATGCCCGCAACATCAGCGGCACCCGCTACGGCGCCTCGGCCGCGGTCACGTACATCAACGCTCAGCCGTTCCTGACCGAGCACGGCAAGCGCTACTCGCCGACCGAGCAGGTCGCCTGGACCGTGTATCGCCGCCAGAACTGCACGACCACATACGGCTGCGAGAACCCGTACCGCCAGCTCTACATCGACGACGCCCGGACGCTGGGCGCCAAGTACGACCTCGTCAACAGCGCCGGCCTGCGCGGGGTCGGCATGTGGGCGCTGGGCTACGACGGCACGCGCCCGGAGCTGTGGGACGCGATCGAGGCCAAGTTCATCACCGACACGGTTCCGCCGCGTATCACCGGCGGCTCGGTCTCCCCGCCGGCCTTTTCGCCGGACGGTGACGGCAGGATCGACACGACCGCCGTCCGGATGACCGCGACGGGTCTGGTCCGCTGGGGCTATCGCGTGCAGGCCGTGAACGGTGCCACCCTTGGCCCGAACCTCCGCAGCGGCACCGTGACCGGCCGGTCGCCGGCCTTCACGTGGAACGGTCGTGACGCCTCCGGGGCCCGCGTGACCGACGGCCCGTACCGCGTGACGTTGTGGGCCGAGGACGCGTCGGCCAACCGGTCCGAGCGCGGGTTTGCGGTCACCGTGGACACGCGCCCGGCGAGGGTCACGACGGCAGGGGGCATCGGGTTCCTCACGCCGGACGGCGACGGTCGAGCGGACACGCTGCGATTGCGCTGGTCGGCCGACCAGTCGCTGACCGGCATCGCCCGGATCCGCGACCGGACGGGTGCCACGCTCCGATCGTGGTCATTCAGCGCGAAGACCGCGGGGGCATGGACCTGGGACGGCCGGACGGCACGGGGCGTGATCGTCCCCGACGGTCGATACGTCTTCCGCGTCGACGGCGTCGACAAGGCCGGCAACCGCACGGTGGTCGACCGCGTGGTCCTCGTGGATCGCACGATCCGTTCGGTGGGGTGGTCGGTCAGCGCATTCGATCCCCGTGGCGGGCAGCGCAGCCGGGCGACGATCGTGCTGCGACGTGCCGCGACGATCACCGTGGCGATCCATCGCGGGGACTCGCTCGTCAAGCGCGTCTGGACCGGGAAGTCGGTTGGCGCCGGGACGTACACCCATACGTGGGACGGTCGGACGGCGTCGGGCGCGATGGCCGCGCCAGGCACCTACCGGATCGTCGTGCGTGCCACGAGCTGGATCGGCACGACCTGGTACGCCCGGACGGTCGTGGTCCGGTCGCATTGAGCGGCGTGGGACGCTCGTAGACGTGCCACCCATTGAAGGCGACCACACCAGCGGAACGGGGACGTGGGTCGTGCTGCCCACGTATGACGAAGCCGAGAACATCGGCCCGATCACGGCCGCCATCCTGGACGCGCTGCCCGAGGCACTCGTGCTCGTCGTCGATGACGGCTCCCCCGACGGCACCGGTCGGATCGCCGATGGCCTCGCCGCCGCCGACCCGCGGATCCGGGTGCGGCACCGCGCCGCCAAGCAGGGACTCGGGCGCGCGTACCTCGACGGGTTCGGGATCGCGCTGGAGAGCGGTGCGTCGGTCGTCGTCCAGATGGACGCCGACTTCAGCCACGATCCGGCGGTCCTGCCCGAGCTCATCCGACCGATCCTCGAGGGCACGGCCGACCTCGTCATCGGGTCGCGCTATACGGCCGGTGGCGGTGTCACCGATTGGGGGATCGGTCGCCGGCTGATCTCGCGCGGCGGGTCGCTGTTCGCACGCACCGTGCTGGGGCTGACGCCGAACGACCTGACCGGTGGCTTCAAGGCGTGGCGCTCGACGACCCTCGCCGCCGTGCCGTTCGACGGCGTCCACGCGGGCGGCTACGTCTTCCAGATCGAGATGACCTTCCGGGCGAGCCGGGCCGGCGCCCGCATCCGTGAGATCCCGATCACGTTCCGCGACCGACGCGTCGGGCAGAGCAAGATGTCCCGGCGCATCGTCGTCGAGGCGCTGGTCGTCGTCGTGCAGCTCCGGCTCGAGGACCTGCGCGGGCGCTGGCGGGAGCGGCGCCAGCCGACGTGACGGCCCGCGCCACACGACCGCCCGGCGTGCGCGTCGTCCTCGACGTGCGCGGGCTGCAGGAGCCCGCGCGGGCGCCCCGGACCGCGGCCTACCTCGAGGGGCTCCTCGGCGCGTTCGACGCCGACCCGCTCCCGGGTGAATCCTTCGCCTTCCTCCTCGCGAGCGACGAGGACGACCCGACCACGCGCTTCCCGCATCTCGAGGTCATCGGCCGACGCCTGCTGCCGCCGATCCGGCTCCTGCGCTCGGGTGCACTCACGGTCGACCCGTTCCTGCTCCGCGGCGCCTCGGTCGGGGCGGCCTGGCGGGCGGACGAGGGCGGTGCCGCCGGTGCCGTGTACCACACGGCCGGCGGCGGGCTGCCGATCGCCTCGCGCCTGCCGACGGTCGCCACGCTCCTCGACCTGGCGCCCTGGGAGCTGCCGCGCGCCTTCCAGCGGACGGCGGCGTCGCGGTTCGGCCAGCGGCTGCGGGCCCGCCTCCTGCGTGATGCCGCGGCGGTCCTCGTCGGCACCGACGGCGTGGCCCGATCGGCTCGCCGCCTGCTGCACGTGCGGCGCGATCGGATCCGCGTGGTGCCGCTCGCGCCACGATCCGCCTACGCGGTCGGGCCGGCGGCGCTCGCCACACGACGCGACGAGGCTCGCGCCCTCGCCGATCGGCTGGGCCTCGGCGAGCGCTACCTTGTCTATCCCGGCCGGTACGACGTCCGCCAGGACCCGGGCACGATGCTCGCCGCGCTGTCGGCGCTCGCGCGCGCCGGGCGGCCCGACGATCTCGACGACAGCGCGCCGTGGCCACCCCGCGTCCTCGTCCTCGATGCCACCCCCGACGACCGGGCCGCCCTTGCCCGGGTCGCCGCCCGACACGAGGCTGGCGAGCATCTCGTCTACGCCCCCCTCCTGGCGGTCGAGGACGCGGCTGCGCTGGTCGCGGCGGCGCGTGGCGTCGTGCTCCCGATGAACGTCGACTCGACGGGCCTCGCCGCCCTCGACGCGCTGGCCGCGGGCGTCCCGGTCATCGCCTCGGCGGTCGGTGCCCTGCCCGACGTCGTGGGGACGGCCGGCATCCTCGTGGAGCCGCGCGACCGTGACCGGCTGGCCGCCGCGCTGGCGGCCGCCTGGGGCGATGGACCGGTGCGTGCCGGGATCGTGGACGCCGCCCGCGAACGCGCGGAGTCGCCGGCGCGGACGTGGGCCGACGTCGCGGCCGACGTGCGCAAGGTCTACGCCGAGGTCGGTCGGGAGCGCTGATCGGCGGCGTCTGACGCCCCGCCGTCAGATCCGCGCGTCGCGCCGCTGCTTGAAGGTCGGGACGTAGGCCGGCACCTTGCCGTCCTTGATGGTGATCTTCGACCCGCGCGGCATCACCTGGATGAACGTCTGTCCGACGGTCAGCGTGACCGGCTTGCCGTCGGCGTCGAAGAAGCGCGTCGGACCGGTCATCGAAGCCTTGCGCCAGGTCCCCTTGATCGTCGTGCCGTTGGTGGCGATCCAGGCCGTCCCGCGGCCGATGAACTGCGCCTCGAGGCGGTTCTTGCGGCTTCCGTCATCGAGCCGCCCGAACGCCATCACCATGACCACCACGTTCTTGGGCGCGACCCGCTGGTCCCGGCCGCGGTCGATCTGGGCCTTCTCGCCGCTGACCGAACGACGGTAGGTGTTGGTCTTGCGGTCGTACCGATAGGTGATCGTGTTCCAGGGGTAGACCGTCGTGATCGTCCCGCCCTCGGGCCGCAACAGGATGTGCTTGTCGGCGGCGAACCGCCACGCACGCTTCATCTGCGTGTCCCTGGCGCCGATCCGGCGAGCCAGCTGCCAGAGCTCCTTGCCGCTCGTGTACACATTGTGTGGCGCGAACCGGTCGGTGGTGCGATGGAAGAACACGCCGCCCCAGCGGAACTCGTCGGCGTTGTAGACCAGCTGGCCCTGCCCCTGCTCGCGGAGGGTCTGCATCGCCTGGGGTGAGCCGCCGACATGGGCGTAGACCGCGTTCCACTCGGCAGCCCAGGCGATGTAGTACTGCCGCGCACTGCGCACCGGGCCCACGGACGGCGGGATCCGATCCTGGAAGATCAGCATGTAGCGCGGGATGCCGCCCTCGGCCGGCGCCTGCCAGACCACGGACGCGTCGTTGAACCCCGACTGCGGCCGGGCATCGGGGTGGTCGTCGATCATCACCGCGATCGCGTGGCGCTTGGCCACCGCGGGGCTGACCATGCGCCCCGTCAGCGGTGCCGGGACGGGCTTCGGGGTCGGTGTCGGCGTGGCCGTCGGCATCGGCGTGGTGGTTCCCGTCGCGGTCGGCGCCGGTGTCGACGTCGTATCAGGGGTGGGCGATGCGGTCGGGGAGCTGGTCGGAGCCGGGGAGGGGGTCGCCGTCGCGACCACCGCCTGGCTCGGCCTGGGCGCGCCTGCTCCCGCCGCCAGCACGCCGGCACCGACACCCGCGATCACCGCGAGCCCCAGCGCCCAGACGAGGACGGATCTGCCAGGACCGGATCGCCGTGTGGCCACTGTCCCCTCGAGCACCACCGTCCGTGTCGCGCCGACGGCGCCCCACGAGCGGACCGCGGCAGGATAGAGCATCGGCGCCCGAACGGCGTCGAGCGGGGTACGCTGCACGGATGGACGAGACGATGATCGGGACCGAGGACCAGCACGCGACGGACACGACGCGCGCCGACCGGATCGAGCTGAGCCAGGGCGGTATCCACGAGGCCGAGGCGGGGTCGATCAGCATCACCCAGGGCGGGATCTCGACCGCGACGGCCGAGACGATCGACATCCACCAGGGCGGGATCGGGCGGGCACAGGCCAGCGATATCGCGATCATCAGCGGCGGCGTGGGTCTCGCCCAGGGCGAGACGGTCTCGCTCGAACGCGGAGTGATGGGCGCAGCGCTCGGCGGCGAGACCCGCCTGGTCCAGTCGATGGCCAATCTCGTCGGCAGCCGCGATGCCATCGTCGACCAATCGCTGGTGATGACGGTCGTTGGCGGGAAGGTCACGATCCGGCAGCCGAGCGCGATCGGCGTGCTCATCGGTGGCCGTGTCGAGGGCCCCGCCCGGCCGATCCTCGATTGGCGCGGCGCGCTGGCCTTCGGCGTGGCCTTCGCCGCCGTGGCCCGCCTGCTCCGCCGCCGCTAGCTTCACCCGCAGACGTCCGGTCGGCGCGGGCGCTTCCGGCATACTGGCGGCCATGCCCGACCACGTCGCCCACGTCATCGGCGCTCGCCCCAATTTCATCAAGGCGGCACCGGTCATCGCGGCGATCGGGCGGCGAAGGATCCCGCAGCGCGTCGTGCATACCGGGCAGCACTACGACGAGCGCATGTCC
>DATBMM010000023.1:0-7032 GCA_036554825.1 Candidatus Limnocylindrales bacterium | reverse complement strand
GCCCCAGGCGTGGCGGTGCTCGTGGAGGACGTTGCTGTTAGCGTGCGGGTCGTCCGGACGGAGCACGGGATCCTGGACGAGCGGGGCGTCGGGCGCGAGGGCAGCCGCGAGGGTGTGCGCAGCTGGCAATGCCTCGAAGTCGACGCGGACGAGGGCCGCTGCTTCCTCAGCGGCATCCTTCGATTCGGCGGCGACCGCCGCGACCGGATCGCCATGGTATTTCGTCTCTCCGGTCGCGATGACCGGCCGGTCGCGCCGTTGCGGCCCGAAGCGGGGCATCGGGTCGGGCAGGTCCTTCGCCGACATCACCAGCCGGACACCCGGGACTGCGCAGGCCGCGGTGTCGTCGATCCGGCCGATGCGTGCCCGGGCCACGGGGAGCGTCACGAGCTTCACGTGGAGCACGTCGTCAAGCGGGATGTCGGCGACGTACGCCTGCCTGCCGGTGACCCGGTCGAGCCCGCCGACGCGGGGGGCGGGCGCCCCGACGACCTTGCTCATTGCGGCGCGACCCCGGCGTCGGGCATCGAGGCGACGTCGGTCGTGACTGGCGGGGCGCGCCGCTCGACAAGCGCCGCACCTCGCTCGGCGGCCAGCGCGACCGCTTCGATGATCTGCTCGTACCCCGCGCATCGACACAGGTTGCCGGCCAAGCCCTCCTCGATCTGCGCTCGACTCGGGTGCGGCACCTCATCGAGCAACGCTCGCGCCGAGACGAGCTGGCCCGGGATGCAGAAGCCACACTGGGCGGCGCCGGTCTCGAGGAACGCCTGCTGGAGCGAGTCGAGCCGGTCGCCGACGGCCAGCCCCTCCACGGTCGTGATGGCCGCGCCATCGGCCTCGACGCCGAGCATCAGGCAGGAGTCGACGCTCATCCCGTCGATCAGCACCGTGCACGCCCCACATTCGCCGACCAGACAGCACTCCTTCGTGCCTGTCAGCCCGAGGTCGTCGCGCAGGACCTCGAGCAGCGTGTGATGCGGCAGGACGTCGATCGACCGAACGCGGCCGTTGACGGTGAGGTCGATGTGCCTGGTCACGACGCGAGCCGCGCGATCGCGGTCGCCACTGCCCGCAACCCGAGCACGCGCAGCATCGCGAGCCGGTAGTCGGGGCTCGCCCGCATCGACGTCGGCGAGGGGGACGCGTCGGCAAGCAACGTGTCGAGGCGTCCGCGCTTCGCATCGATCGACACGGCCGGGTCGGCCAGGATGCCGGTCTCGTCGACGACCAGCAGCGGTCGCGGCCCGACGCTGCCGTACGACAGTCGCGTGACCGTGCGGTCGGCGATGGACACCGCCAGCGTGACCGACGCCAGATCATGGCCGCGCCGCCGCGTTCGGCGGACCGCCGCGGCGCCGCGCGGCCCTTCGGGCAGCGGAAGCTCGATCGACTCGACCAGCTCCCCCGGTGCCAGCGTCGTCACGCCTGACCGGACGAAGAACCGGTCGAGCGGTATGGAACGTCTCCCGCCGGCCCCGACCGCGACGACGCGCGCGCCGTACACCAGCAGTGCCGGGACGGTGTCGGCGGCCGGCGACGCGTTGCAGATGTTGCCGGCGAGCGTGGCCCGGTTGCGGATCTGGACCGAGCCGACGACGGCCGCTCCCTCGGCCAGCGCCTCGTAGTCGCGCCGGATCCGGTCGTCGTGCAGGAGATCGGTCATGGTCGTCCGGGCGCCGATCCGCAGCCAGCCACCCTCGACCGAGATGCCTCGTGCGAGCTCCGCGACGCGCTTGACGTCCACGACCGTCGACGGACGGATCGTGCCGTCCCGGATCCGGATGATCAGGTCGGTGCCACCGGCGAGCGGCCGGGCATCGACACCGGGCTCGGCGAGGAGCGCCAGCGCATCGGCGAGCCGCTCCGGGCGCTCGTAGGCGAACGCTCGCATCGTGGCCGGGTACCTAGAGGACCCGCTCCACCTCGTCCAGGAGCACCTGCGGCGTGGCGGCGCGGACGAAGAAGTAGGGACGGTCGGTGAAGCGGTCGACGAACGCCGCCCGGGCCGCCCGCCGCTCCTCGGTGTCGACGATCGGCATCGGGTGATGCGGCGCCAGGAGCTCGTTGAGCAGGAAGTAGTTCTGGAG
Source organism: Candidatus Limnocylindrales bacterium (assembly GCA_036554825.1). Taxonomy (GTDB): domain Bacteria; phylum Chloroflexota; class Limnocylindria; order Limnocylindrales; family CSP1-4; genus SPCO01. The sequence continues at coordinate 4,942 of DATBMM010000023.1, read as the reverse complement.
CGAGTGGAACGTCTGGAACTGGCGCTCGAAGGGGATCATCTCGACGGTCGACGGGTCGAAGTTGCCGTCGATGGCGGGCACGATCACGACATCGACCGGGTCGGGCGTCGTGTGTACCTCCCAACTCGGCATCTCGCCGAAGAACTTCTCGACGCCGCGTTCCGGCGCGGCCTTGTCGGCGCGCTCCGTCCCGACGTTCCGCTTCTTCAGGAAGGGCTTCTTCGAGCCATCGACGACCCTGCCGTCCTCATCGATGACGGTCGTCTCGGTCGAGACGAGGAGGGCGCCGCGTCGGCACGCCTCGATCTGACCCATCGACTTGCCGTGATTCGACTCGCCGCCGAGGAACAGCACGGTCGTGTCGCGGAACCGAACGGCCGAGGCGTGGAAGGGGTGCAGGCCGCGCTCCTCGAGCCGCAACGCGAGCATCGTGACGACGACCTTCTGGATCGGTCCGGACGCCCAGTCGCCGCGGAACGTCATCCATTGGCCGTCGTACTCGATCGACTTGTCGGCGTCGCGCTCCCAGACGATGTCGGGCTGGGCGAGAGTGGGCTCCGAGAGTATCTGGACGTCGGCTAGTCGATAGTCGAGGAAGTCCTTATCGGCGAGCGCGTCACCGACCGGCTCTGATCCGAGGACATCGAACCGGATCCGGGCCGGTCCGGCGACGAACTCCTGCGAGAGCTGCAGCGTGTCGACCGTCATGAGCCGATCGCCGCCGCTTCCGGCGAGGCCGCCGGGGCCCCCGCCGCCGACTCGAGCACCTCGACGATGCCCTTCGTGCCGTCGACGCGGATCCGATCGCCGGTCCGGATGCGCTTGGACGCGACCGACGTGCCGACGACAGCGGGGATCCCGAACTCGCGCGACAGCACGGCTGGGTGCGACGTCGTGCCGCCGGTGTCGGTCACGAGGCCGGCGATCTTGGTGAACAGCACGACCCACGCCGGGTTGGTCATCTGGCACACCAGGATGTCGCCGGCGCGGACCTGCTCGAACTCGTCGACCGTCATGACGACCCGTGCCGTCCCCTCGACCGTGCCGGGCGAGCCGGCGATGCCCTCGATGCGGGCCGCGTCCTCGGACTGCTGGCGATGGAACCGCTCGGGATACCCCCAATTGACGAGATACGGGAAGGCGAGCTGTGACGGCGTCACCGTCCCGACCCAATCGCGCGGATGGACGTTCCGCGCCGCCTCCCGCTCCGCCCGGCGTCTGGCGACGAGCCCGCGGGCGTCGACCGCGTCCGCGTTGCCGATCAGCATCCGCAGCTCGTTGTACCTCAGGAACAGGACGTCGTCGGGCTGGTCCAGGCGGCCGGCCTCGACGAGCTTCGTCCCCACGGCCAGCAGCACGAGCCGCACGTGGGCGTTGGCTCCCTGGTCGATGTAGAAGTGGTGGTCGGGGGTCAGCGGTGCCATCCGGAGGTTCACCGCGTTGGCCGCCCGCATCTCCTCGAGCGCCTCGCCCGCGAGCCCGTCGAGGATCTCCGCCGATGCCGCCTCGATGTCCTTGCGCATCGCGTCGATCGCGGCCGGGAAGTCGTAGTCGGTGGCCAGGTAGCCGCGAATCAGTTCGAGGACCGGCTCCATCTCCTCGCGCACGGTCGGGAAGATGAACTCGTGGCTCCAGACGGCATGCCAGCCGAACTCGCGCTGGTATGGCTCGATGCGCTCGGCGATGAACCGTCGACCGCGGTCCGTCGACCGCAGGCTCGCCGCGATCGCCTTCGTGTCCTCCGATTCGAACGCCGCCCGGAGCTCCGAGTCGTCGCGGACCTCGTTCTTCATCCGCCACAGCGACTCGATGGAGTCCCAATTGCGGTCCGACGCGGAGTTCTGGAGCCGGCCGAGCAGCTCCTCGTCGATCGACCCGCGAGTCTTCTCCATCACCGCCCGGAGCTTGAGCGTCGCAGACAGCTGGGCGAAGTTCAGCATCCAGTGGATCTTCCAGTGGCGGTCGTGGATGTCGATGGCGTCCTCGAGCAGCGTCGCCGTCTCGGCCAGCGTCATGTCGGCGGCCGCATCGAGCCGTTCCTCGAGATAGGCGAAGTTGCGCTGCATCTCGGGCACCAGCCGATCGTGCCACCAGTCGGCGAAGTGTTCGCCGTAGACGGGCAGGACCGCGTCGAGATACGCGCCCATGTTCGCGGCGAAATCGCCATCCCTCGGAACGCGCGCCTGGTAGCGCGACGAGTACTCGGTGCCCTCGACGTGCAGGTCGGGGTCCGCCGGGATGGCCGTCGTGTAGACGTAGCCGTTGACGTTCTTGGCCAGCCAGTCGACCGCGAACGGCGTGCCGAACCGTCGGAACATGTGGTCGCAGCTGAGCCACCAGCCGCCGATGTCGAAGAACATCGGGCTGACGGGATGCGGGATGTGCAGGTCGTCGTAGACCCAGAAGAAGCCCTTCTCGATCTCCGAGTCCCAGGTGACCGGGAACGAGTCGTCGCCCAGGAACTGACCGAGGACCTCCTCCTGCGGTGCCACTCGTCCTCCTCCCGTCGCGTTCCGACTAGACGCGGGCCTCGGTCGGTTTGACCTCTTCGGGCTTCTTCCCGGACTTCGCCGCCAGGGCCTCGCGGGCCTTCTCCCAGTCGGACCGGAACTGGACGATGCCCTTGTCGGTCAGCGGGTGGTGGACCATCTGCTGCAGGACCTTGAACGGGAGCGTCGCCACGTGCGCGCCGGCCAGCGCGGCCTGGGTCATGTGCAGCGGATTGCGGATCGAGGCCGCCAGGACCTCGCTATCGAGCTCATGGATCGCCACGATCTCGGCCAGCTCGCGAACGACGATCATGCCGTCCTGGTTGATGTCATCGAGCCGCCCGACGAACGGCGACAGGAGACTGGCGCCGGCCTTGGCCGCGAGGAGCCCCTGGTTCGCGGTGAAGATGAGCGTGCAGTTGGTCTTGATGCCCTCTTCGGCGAAGCGGCTCATCGCCTCGAGGCCCTCTTCGCTCATCGGGACCTTGACGACGATGTTCGGCGCGAGCCTGGCAAACGCGCGGCCCTCGGAGAGCATGCCCTCGACGTCCTCGGCCACGACTTCGGCCGAGACCGGCCCGCTCGTGATGGTGCAGATCTCCTTGAGGACGTCCTCGTAGGTGCTGCCGGACGTCTTCGAGAACAACGTCGGGTTGGTCGTGACGCCGTCGAGGATCCCCCACCGGGCGACGGTGCGGATCTCTTCGATGTCGGCGGTGTCGAGGAAGATCTTCATAGCGTGCTCCTACGTCGAAGGGGCCCGATTCTACGGCGAACCGGCCGCGGCTGGCGGCTGCCGTGGCGACCCGCGACCATGCACCGGCGTGGCATCCACGCTCGCATCGAATCTGTAACTACCCAACCGAACTGCCCGGGACTACACTCCGGCGTCTCGGAGGGGGAAGCGAGGTGGGGGCCCTGGCCCGGAGCCCCGGACCATCTCGCCCGATGGATCCGTGGCGCGTCCGGATCGACATGGGATCGGTGAGGCCCAGTCGTGAGGAGGTGCCGCCCGCCCAGCGCACGGAGACGGCATGTCCGCATGCCACCGCATCTGTCCGTGCGTGCAGGCCCCACATCGACGTCTGGTCCTCGTGGACGCCTGCCCGCTTCGATCTTTCCCCTGGGGAGGAAACGATGTTGAGGAAGATCGCTGCCCTGGCCGTCGCCGGCGTGCTCGCCGCGTCCGTCTATGCAGCCGCAGCTGTGATCGGCAACGTCTCGGGTGGGACGGCCGCGACCGGCGCAGGAGACGTCGACTCCTGCGGCGATATCACCGGATCGACCTACATCCTCCACGGCGCCGGCTTTTCCGGCGACAACGCCGGAGGTCACGGCAACCAGGACAACTCGGTCATGATCAACACGCCGTCCGACATCACCAAGGCCTCGATGGTCAACATCGAGACCGTGGCCGACTGCGTGAACATCAACCTCTACGTGCAGCTTCAGAACGGCACCGGAGGCAACCTCGACGGGGTCGGCTTCTGCGAGGTCACCTCGACGGGAGGCTTCGGCTTCAACGAGCTGAGTGCGGGCGACAATGTGCCGGGCTGCACCGTGGTCCTGACACATTCGGTCGCCGTGGCGGACATCGAGAAGTTGGTGGTGACACAGACCTAGCCCTGCCCCAGCGCTAGGTATCCGACTCCGGCCGGGCGACTCGTCCGGCCGGGGTCCGACCCACCATGGACGACTTCCGAGGATCCGTGGGGCGACTCGGTCGCCTCGCGGGGCTGCTCCTCACGGCCGGGCTGCTGCTCGGCTGGTTCTTCGTGCTGCGACCCACCGCGCTCGGCGGCCCGGCCGGCTACGCGCTGGTCACCGGACCGAGCATGGAACCGACATTCCAGACCGGCGACCTCGTCATCACGCAGCGCGCGGACGCCTATGCAATGGGCGACATCGTGCTGTTCCGGGTGAAGCGGGCTCTGGTCATCCATCGGATCGTGGGGGGCGACCCCGCGTCTGGCTACGTGACACGCGGCGACAACAACTCCGTCGACGATGGCTTCCGACCCACACCTTCGTCGATCGATGGGAAGGCGTGGATCCGCCTCCCGGGCGTCGGGCAAGCGGTGGCCTTCATCCGACAGCCGCTGCCGCTCGCGATCTGCACGTGGGTGCTGGCGAGTGTCGTCCTGCTGCGCCGCTGGTCGACGCCACGACCCGTGTCGGCGGCCGAACCAGCCGCGGTGCCCGATGCCTAGGCTCCGCTACCTCGTCGCCGCCATCCTGGGCTGTGCGCTCGGAAGCCTCATCGTCGGCGCTGCTGCGACTGCATCGGTCGCGCCCGGGACCTTGGCGATCCAGGTGCTGCCGGCCGACGTCGAGCCGTCACTGCCGGTGCCGCCCGAGTGCGCGGGGATGGCCTTCGAGCGGACGATCGTCGGAACAGAAGCCAACGACGTCATCAAGGTCGCGGGCGGCGCCACCCTCGTCTTCGGCCTCGG
>DATBMM010000290.1:0-5147 GCA_036554825.1 Candidatus Limnocylindrales bacterium | reverse complement strand
GGCCTCCCTGGCCATGCCGCTCGACAACCACGGCTGGATGTTCCGGGCGCTTGACGACTCGCCCAACCGGAGCTGAACCCTTCTCCTTCAGCTTCGTCCACGACCCACGACGACCCCCGTTCCTCCGACGGGGGTCGTCGTTTTCGTTCATCGCCTGCCCCTAGGCCTCGTCGGGCAGGTCCTCCGGGACGTCGACATCGCGAAGGGTCCCGCCGGCCGGATCGGCGGAGTTCCAGACCGAGGGTGCGATGACCTCGACGTCGAGCTGTTCGAGGAGCGCTCGCAGGCGCCGCTCGCCATCGGCCAGCAGCCGCTCGGCGGCCGGTGCCGCGGCCGACCGGCGCACCGCCATCGGTAGTGGACGCGGGCCACCGTCGTCGGCCAGCACGGCCGCCTCGTGCCGCGCGAGCCCGTCGGCAAGGATGCGCAGGACGTCGCCCACCAGCGTGGGCATGTCGCCGCCAACCACGAGGACGGCCTCGACTCCGGGGTCGAGGGCACGGAGTCCGGCCGACACCCCGGCGAGCGGGCCCTCGAAGGGCCGGTCGTCATCGACGACGTCGATGTCCGGACGGAGATCCGGCAACGCCGACCGTGGACCGACGACCACGATGTCATCCGCGACGGTCCGGACTCGCTCGATGACGTGATCGAGCATCGGGCGGCCATGGATCGGCTCGGCGAGCTTGTCGCGCCCGAAGCGCGACGACCGCCCGCCGGCCAGCACGATCGCGGCGGTGCGCCCGGTCATCGAGCGGCGGCCGCCGGCGCCTTCGGGCCGGGCACGTGACCCTGGGGCGTTCTGCGGAGGATGGCCCGCCGGTCGAGATCCTCGAGGATGGCCATCACGTACTTGCGGCTGGTGCCGGTCGCGTCCCGGAAGGCCGCCGGCGTCAGCGGTCGCTCCGTCGCCATGGCCAGCGCCCTCGCGGCGAGGTCGCGATAGGTCGTCATCGCGTAGGCCAGATCAGGCTCGAGGACGACGATGCGGCCGGCGATCTCCAGTCCCCGGATCCCGCCCGGCGGACAACCGGCCGCTCGCGCCGCGTCGGTCAGGGACGGGGGCGCGACGGTCGCGAGCGCCGCTTCGAGGCGGTCCATGGCCGCGGTCGATGCCGGGTCCTCCGTCGACGCCGCCACCCCAGGTCGGCGCACGGTGTCACCCTCGCGGGTCAAGCCGCCGCTGGCGACTGCGTGGGCGAGGACGGCGGCGGCTGCCGGATCGACATCTTCCCGCCGGACCGACACGAGCCGGCGGAGCGCCCGGCCGGCGGCAGCCCGGGCGGCGGCGACCGTCGAGGCGTCCCCGACCGCGAGGAGCATCGCCTCCTCGGCCGCGGCGAGGACGTCCGGGGCGATCCGGCGGTCGATCATCCCGTGCAGGTCGAGCCTGGCTCCGGTGTCACCCGCAGCAAGCGCGGACACGCGCTCCACGGTCTGTCGGCGACGAGAGATGCCGCGAGGTGGTCGCGGGTCGAGGACGACGCCGCCGACCGGGCCCACCGAGCTGCCACGTCGCAGCACGAAGCGGTCCCCGGGGCGGAGCGCGACGGGCTCGCCGAGACGGACGATGCCGGCCGCGCGTCCGTCGCGGAGGGTCAAGGCATCGCGACCACTCCGGCCGATCGCGCCGTCCACGGCCGCGGTATGGACGTGGACCCGGCCCCGCGCGCGATCCGCGACTGGTTCGGCGAAGGCCGCCAGCACCCGGTCCGTGACCACGACATCGGCGTCGGCCGTGAGGACCATCCCCCGTCGGAGGGTGTCGGCGTCGAGGCCGCCCAGGTTCAGCGCGGTGCGGCCGCCGCCTTCGACCGCATCCACGCGCGCTCCGTGGACCTGGATCTCGCGGATCCGCACGGTGCGATCGCCGGGCACGAGCCGGAGGTCGGTCCGGGGCGACAACGGACCGCCGCGCAGCGTGCCGGTGACGACGGCACCGCGGCCCTTCACCGAGAACACCCGGTCGATCGCGAGCGTCGGCGGTCGGTCCGAAAGCGGGATCTCCTCGGTCAGCCGGATCAGGGCCGCGCGTACGTCGGCCAGGCCGACCCCGGTGACGCCGGACGCGGCGATCACCGGCGCGCCCGCGAGCGACGTCCCAGCGAGCTCCCGCTCGACTTCGGACACGACCTCGGCGACCCGCTCTGGCGGCACCGCGTCGACCTTGGTGGCGACGACCAGACCGTGGCTGATGGCCAGCGCGTCGAGCAGCGCGAGGTGCTCGAGCGTCTGCGCGCGCGGGCCGTCGTCCGCCGCGACCACCAGGAGCGCGGCGTCGATCTCGCCGGCGCCCACCAGCATGTTGCCGACCAGCCGGTCATGGCCGGGGACATCGACGAAGTCGATCACGGTCCCGTCGTCGAGCGTGAGGTGCGCGTAGCCGACGTCGATCGTCATCCCGCGCCGCCGTTCCTCGGGCAGCCGGTCGGCGTCGATGCCGGTCAGTGCCCGCAGCAGCGTGGTCTTGCCGTGATCGATGTGACCGGCCGTCCCGACGACGATGGTCATGCCACGACGGCGCCTACCGCCTCGGCGAGGCGGTGGTCGGCCTCCGGTGGCACGGTCCGCAGATCCAGGACGACCCGACCCGCCTCGATCCGTCCGATCACCGCCGGCGTGCCCGAGCGAAGCGCGCGAAGCGTTCGCGTCGCCGATCGCGACGTGATGGCGAGCCCGATCGACGGCAGGGTCTCGCCTGGCAGCGAGCCACCGCCCACGGTCGAGCGGAGCTCGACCGGCTCGACGGCGGCCCCGATCCCGGCGACCAGCACCTCGGCTCGTCGACGAAGGTCACCGACCGACGTCCCGATCATCTGCCAGACCGGGATCTCCGCGGCCGCCCGGCCCGAGCGGTACAGCCCGAGCGTGAGCGAGATCCCGGCCATGGTCACCTTGTCGGGTCGCATCGCGCGCGCCAGCGGGTCGCGCCGCATCCGGGCGATGAGATCACCCCGACCGACGACCAGCCCGGCCTGCGGGCCGCCGACCAGCTTGTCGCCGCTGAACGTCACGACGTCCGAGCCTGCCGCCAGACGCTCGGACGGCAGCGGTTCATGCGCCAGTCCGAAGGCCCTCGTGTCGAGCAGCGCCCCGGAGCCGAGATCGTCGATGACGATCGCCCCATGTCGATGGGCGAGCTCGGCGACCGCGCCGTGGTCGGGCGCCTCGGTGAACCCCGACATCGAGAAGTTCGAGGGGTGCACGCGGAGCACTGCCTTCGCCGCGCCCTCGACCAGCGGCGCCTCGAAGTCGCTGGGACGCGTGCGGTTCGTCGTCCCGACCTCGACGAGCCTCGCGCCGGCGCGCCGGATGATCTCGGGGATCCGGACCCCGCCACCGATCTCGACCAGCTCACCGCGCGAAACGACGATCCCGCCTCGCCCCACGAGTCCGACGGCGAGCGCCACGGCCGCCGCGTTGTTGTTCGTGACGAGGGCGTCCTCGGCTCCCGTCAGGGCCACGAGGTGATCTTCTGCGACGCGTGCCCGTGCCCCACGACGCCCGGTCCCGCGGTCAAGCTCCAGGAGCACGGCCTCTGACGCGAGCCCGGCGACCGCCCGGGCGATGGAACCCGGCCAGGCCGCGCGGCCCAGGTTCGTGTGGATGATCACACCGGTCGCGTTGATCGCGGCATGGAGACCGGCATCATCGAAGCGATCGAGGCGGGCGCGGGCGTCCGCGGCGAGCTCGTCGGGATCCCGCGGCTCGCGACCGCTGCCGAGGTTCGATCGCTCATCAGCGACCACATCACGGACGACGGCCGTGAGGGCGTCGGGGTCGTGGTCGTCCGCGATCGGGCGGAGCCGGCTCAGGACCGCTTCGACGCTCGGTGGACGCGGGCGGACGGACGGCTTCGGCGACATCGGTCCTCCTGGCGGGAACGCGTGGGAGTCGAACCCACCACGCCACGCCGAGCGCGGCGTCACCGGTTTTGAAGACCGGGGGACCCACCGGGACCCATCCGCTCCCGCGCGATGGTAGCCCGCACGCCCGGATGCGGCCGAACCGTTGCCCGCGTGCACCCCGAGACTTGCACCGTCGTCGACCCGTGCCATCATCGGCGCATGGCGAGCCTGTCCGAGATCCCCAGCCTCCGTCTCACGTCGATGACCGACTGCGGCGGATGTGCCGCCAAGCTCGGTGCCGACATGCTGTCCGAGGCCCTCGCCGGGCTTGGTGCCGAGACGGCGCCCGACGAGCTCATCGCCGGGCTCCACCCGCCGGATGATGCCGCGGCCTATCGCGTGAGCGACGACCTCGCCGTCATCGGGACCGTCGACTTCTTCCCGCCCCTCGTCGACGATGCCTGGACGTTCGGGCAGATCGCCGCCGCGAACGCGATGAGCGACGTGTTCGCCATGGGCGGCCGGGTGCTGTTCGCCCTGTCGATCGCGGCCTTCCCCGAGGAGCTGCCACCCGACGTCCTGGCCGAGGTGTTCGGTGGTGCCTCCGATACCGTTCGACAGGCTGGTGGCACGCTCGCCGGCGGGCACACGATCCGCGATCCCGAGCCCAAGTACGGCCTGGCCGTCATCGGTGCGGCGCACCCAGACCGTCTCCTGCGGAAGGGAGGCGCGGCCCCGGGCGATAGCCTCGTCGTGACCAAGCCGCTCGGGACCGGCCTGATCGTGTCCGGCTCGCGCCAGGGCAGGGTGGGCCCGAAGGTCATGGCCACGGTCATCGACTCGATGCGCCGCCTCAACCGCGATGCGTCGCAGATCCTCGTCCGGAACGGCGTGACGGCCGCGACCGACGTCACCGGGTTCGGGTTGCTCGGCCACGGCCTCGAGATGGCTCGCGCCTCCGGGGTCCGCCTCGCATTCACTGCCGACGCGCTGCCGGCCCTACCAGGCGCGATCCAGCTGGCCGTGGACGGCGTCGAGACCGACGGGGCCGCCCACAACCGACGCTTCGTGGCGGACGACCTGACCGTCGACCCGGGCGTGCCGGCGGAGCTCGTGACCCTCGCCCACGACCCGCAGACCAGTGGCGGGCTCCTGGCCGCGATCCCGGCGGCCGGGGTGGAGACGACGCTGCGCGAGCTCGATGCGGGGGGCGTCGAGGTGTGGGAGATCGGCCGCGTCGAGGAAGGCTCGGGGGTCAGCCTCGCCTAAGCCCGAACGGCGGGTGCGCCGATGGGACGG
>DATBMM010000136.1:0-5349 GCA_036554825.1 Candidatus Limnocylindrales bacterium | reverse complement strand
GTCATCCAGGTCACCCGCCAACCGCCACGTCGTGCCGCGCCGTCGATGGCCGCCCACCATTGCGCCGCGATCGAGTCGCCGATCACCACCACGCGTGTCCTCCCGGTTCGCCGGCCGTAGGTGCAATGGACCGGGCTCGTGATCGCCTTCGCCACGTGGCATCCGTCCCGGTAGACCGCTCCGAGGTCGTCCTTGGCCGCCGATGTCCGCGGTCGCAGGAGGCTCAGCGACACGCGGGTCGGGTCGCCGGCGGGTTCGGTCGACGCCGCCTGGACCGGGACGGCACCGACCAGCAGCGCCGCGAGGAGGATGAGGCAGCCGACGGCGGCGCGACGGTCCATGGGTCACCCCGAGCCTACACCGGCCCGCCGAAATGGGCAGGTCGTCGCAGGTCCTTGCCACGCCGCCTGGCGCGAGCGGGTCGTCAGCCGATGACGTTCCGCTCGAGGACCGGTCGCCGGGCCGCGATGCGCTCGAACGCGAACACCGACAGGTCGAGCGTCACGAATGCGTCGTGGACGACCAGTTCGGCGATGGCCCGCCCCACGGCCGGCGCCTGCTGGATGCCATGCCCGCTGAACCCGTTCGCGAACAGGAGGTTCGGGATCTCGGGGTGACGGCCGATGATCGCGTTGTGGTCGAACGTGTTGAACTCGTAGTAGCCGGCCCAGCTATTCGTGACGCGGATCGAATCGAATGCCGGGACGCGGCCGGCCAGCGCCGGCCAGAGGCGTGCCTCGAAGAGGGCCCGGTCGGGGGTCAGCGGCAGGTCCGGGAGATCGTCGGCGGGGTCGGGGGCGATGCCGCAGATGAACGATCCACCTTCGGGACGGAACCATGCGCCTGACGTGTCGATGACGAGCGGGCAGCCCGACGGGGCGTCGCGGGCGACGTCGAACACGAAGACCGATCGCCGTCGTGCCTCGACCGGGAGCGCGACGCCGGCCATCGCCGCGACCTCCGCGGCCCACGGGCCGGCCGCGTCGACCACCGTCCCGACCGGGAGCTGGGCCCCATCGTCGAGCCTGACGGACGCCACGCGGCCCCCGTCCAGTCGCATCCCGACGACTTCGGCCGTGAGCAGCTCGGCACCGAGCTCGCGCGCACGCGCGCGGAGGACCTGGACGAGCGCATAGCCGTCGAACCAGCCCTCACCCGAGCGTCCCAGGGAACCGAGCGCCACGCCATCGGTCGCCAGCCACGGGAATCGCGCCGACAGCTCGCCCGGCGTCAGCAGGACGACGTCGGCGCCCTCCGCACGTTGGATCTCGTGGTTCTGTTCGAGGACCGGGGCGGTGACCACGGACGCGAGGTACAGGTACCCCGACTCGACGACACCGACGCCGAGGCGGTCACGCAGGAACCCGAACGAGAACGCCGACATCCGGATGTTCTCGGGCGTCGAGAACTGGCGGCGGGTGCCAGCGGCGCTGAGGGCCGACGATGCCCGCTTGAAGGTCGGGTCACGTTCGATGACGGTCACATGCCCGTCGAAGTCGGGGTCCTCCAGGAGGTGGACCGCGACCGCTCCGCCCATCGCACCGCCACCGATGACGACGACGTCGCGGGTGGCTTGTCTCACCAACGTGGCTCGAGCCGAGCCCGCAGGTAGTCCGCCCCGGACGCGTCGCGGATCCGGCAGGACCAGCCCGAATCGTCGCGCCACGTCTCGGCGGCGACGGTCGCGCTGGCGTCGACCGCCCGCGCATACTCCAAACGCATCGTCCTGGGCAGCGCCCGCACGTCGGCCTCGCCGGCGCTGGCCAGGATGCCCTCGTCGACCCAGTCGGCATAGACGGCGTTGTTGACGTGGTCCATCGGGTCGAGCTCCTGGGGACGGACTCGGATCTCCCGTCGGACGGCATCGGGCGGCGGGTCGTCGAGCGGGACGCGACCCAGCGGGAACGTCGCGTCGGGCGCCCAGAAGACGCCGTCGAACACCTTCGGGACGCGGGTCGGCGCGCCGCGCTCGTCGAGCAGGACCCAGTCGACGTTCGTCCAGGCCACGGTCGAACCGGTCCCGTCGACGAAGTCGGTCCGGCGGCGGGCCCAGACGCGGCGCCAGCCGACGACCTGCGTCGTCCCCACGATCTCGTCCCCGACGCGCAGCTCGCCGTCGATCGTCACGGTCGCCGCGCGGGCGAGCCAGGTCAGGCCACGCTCGCGGTACCACTCGCGGGTGAAGCCGTGGAACGACGAGTGGAACCAGGCAAGGTCCTGGGCGTAGCGGAGCAACACCGAGGTGCGGATCCGACCGTCGGGAGCGGTTTCGTCGAACCGGACGCGGTACGGGGCGGAGCACCGGTCGGGCTCGCGCTCGGCTTCGGTCACCGGTGCGTCGCCAGCTCGTCCAGCGTTTCCAGCGAGATGACCTCCACGCCGGCCGTCGGCGCGGTCGAGCGCTCGAGACGGACGGCGCAGGACCGATCCGCGTCGTAGACGACCAGGCCGACCCGCAGCGACACGTCCTCGTCGGCGGCGTGACGGCGCGCGTCATCGAGCTGATGCAGCACGTCGTCGCCGATGCCGCGCGCGCCCCACTTACAGTCGTACGCCTCGTGCGCGCCATCGCGCTCGACGGTGACGTCGTAGGGGTGGATCTCGGCGCGGACGCCGTCGAAGAGGATGCGCCGTTCCCGGTGGATCGCCTCGCCCGGCACGCGGCGCGCGAGCAGGCGCGCCGTCAGCTCCTCGACGATGGCGCCGCGGACCTGGCTCCGGACGGCCTCGCCGCGCTCGGCGACGTCGAGGGCCGCGGCGAGGACGGTCTCGGCTCGTGCGCGCAGGTCCGGCGCCACGTCACCCCCGAACAACGTCGGGAACATGGCCATCCAGACCATCGGGTCGGTCGACTCGCCGTTCATCGCCGCGCGAGCCATGACGCGAATCGCCGGTGTGGCGTCCGCGAGCAGGCTCGCGGCTCGCGCCACGAGCGGGTCGGCCTGGATGCCGGCGTACACGACCGCCCGACCGTCGCGCGCGGCGTCCTGGAATCTCACGGCCGCTCCCCGAGCGCGAGGAGCGTGACCTGCGGGAACGTCGAGAGCCAGTCGATGGCCCGATGCGGATCCGAGATCCGGGCGATCTCGCCGACGGCCGCGTCGATCGCGACGACCACCTCGGGGCCGACGACCTCGTCGCCACGCGACGCGCGGACCTCCTCGAAGCGGCCGCGCCAGGCCTCGGTGAGGTCCTGGACGTACGACCACTCGTCCTCGATCTCCTCACCCAGCTCGGTCAGGGCCGCATAGGCGGTCGTCGCCAGATCCAGGACGGCGTCGATCGTCGGTCCAGCGGGAATGGCCACGAGCGACAGCCTACGCCGCGTGGCTGCGGTGGGTCAGAAAGGCGTCAGGGAGGCGTCAGCGCGGGATGCGCGGGCGAGGGATCAGCCGGCGCTTAACGCTTCGGCGCGACCATCGTGCGCTGGGCGGTGACGGGCCGCCGGATGCGGCCGCGAGGCCGCTCCGCATCGGCGTCCGGGTCGGCCCGCCGCAGGAGGCTCTCCAGCCGTCGACGTGCGCGTTCGTCCCAGGCCTTGGAGTAGGCATCCGTCGCGTCGCTGCGCAGCCGCGCTGCGCGCGCTCGCTCGCCGGTCGCCTCGAGCTCGGCGACCCGGTCGAGGATCGCCCGATACAGGGCGGGGAGCTCCTCGGCTGGAGGATTGGTCTCCATCGTCGGACCACCATGGATCCCGATGGTCCGGGTTGGAATAGCCCAGCGGTCCCGTCCGGCACGCGCCGAACGGGCCAGCCATCAGTCGCCGCCGTGGCCGCCGCTGCGCACGTCGAAGGTTCGGAATGCCCCGCTGGCCGGGCCCCACGCGGTGATGACCCGATCGACGATGGCGCCGGCCGGGCCGCGTTCGAGGGACGCGAGCAGGGTCTCGAGCGCCGGGCGCGGGCCCTCGGCGACGCAGCGGACCGATCCGTCCCATTCGTTGGCCACCCACCCGGTGAGGTCGAGATCCGTGGCGTGCCGGATGACGAAGTAGCGGAACCCGACGCCCTGCACCCGTCCGCGAATGGTGGCGTCCAGCCGCTCGTCGCTCACGCCGCGGTCGAGGCCGCGCGGGGCCGTGGCCACGCCAGCGCCAGGTCGTCAAGGACGAGCTCCGGCGACACGTTGCCGGCCACGAGGACGCCCGCCCGCCCGAGTCGATCGATGAACGCCGTGAGCGTATCGGGGTCGAGTCGGTCGGCCAGCCCACGGACGTCATCCAGGAGGGCGATGTCGCGGACCGACCGGTCCAGGCCTCGCTGGCAGAGGGCGACATCTCGTGCGAGGTCCGTCCAGAGCGCGATCAGCGCCTCCGCGGCACGTCGCCGCTCGGTGGCCGGGGCGCGGGTCGGCCCGGCGTCGTCGGCGGTCTCCGGGTCGGGGGTCGCCGAACCGTCGGCGGCCGCTGGCTCTGTGCCCCGATCGGAAGCCTCAGCGGTCGGCGGCTCGGCGGCGGCACGCCGGCTCCGCGGGGATCGCGGGGCGGCCGTCCCTGTCTCCGGTGCCGCGGCGACCGACGCCGACCCGACCTCGCCGATGCCGGCGATCGCGGCGGCCTGCGCCGCGAGACCGCGGATGCCGGGCAGGCGCTCGGCCGGCCGGGCGCCGGCGAGATCGAGCAACGCCCGCCCGATGGCGTCGCGCTCGCGGAGGGCATCCGGTCGTTCCACCCATGCGAGGGCGAGCCCCGGTCGGCCGCCGGCGATCCGCGCGACGCGCGACGCGACCGGAGGATCGGCAGCTCCCCGTTCCGCGAGGATCGCTTCGATGTCGCGCACCGCGACCGGCCCGAGGCGGACCCGCGCGCAGCGCGAGCGGATCGTCGGCAGCAGCGGCTCCTCGGCGTCGGCGCACAGGATGATCGTCGCGCCCGACGGCGGCTCCTCGAGCGTCTTGAGCAGCGCCGACTGGGCATCCTCGTTCATCCGTTGGGCGGCCTCGATGACGGCCACGCGGGCACCGCCCTCCACGGGCAGCAGCGCGAGCTCCGCGATGAGATCGCGGATCCCACGGACCTTCGCGCCGGGGCCACCGATCACGACCTGCCGGCCTGGACCGTCCGGCCCGAGCAGATGGACGTCGGGGTGGGCGGCACGTGCCACGAGCCGGCACGCCCGGCAGTTCCCGCACGGCCTCGACGCGGGATCCTCAGCCGTGCAGAGGAGGCCGGCGGCCAGGTCGAGGGCGAGGGTCGTCTTGCCGACCCCCGCCGGGCCGACGAGCAGGACCGCGCCGGGCACACCCGACCGGAGCATCGCCGCGATCGCGGCGAGCGCGCCGGGATGGCCCCGTGTGCGAACCCCGTCCATCGGCGCAGGGCTTAGGACGCCGGCTTGGTCGTCCTGCGCG
>DATBMM010000250.1:0-1616 GCA_036554825.1 Candidatus Limnocylindrales bacterium | reverse complement strand
TCGGTCGGTTCGCCGCCGGGCAGGACCGCCCCGAAGACCCCACACATGCCTCAGGTCCCCCAACCGAGGGCGCGCGTCAGCCCGTGGTCCCACGCGTGGCGCAGAGCGCTCAACGGCACGTCGAGGATGTCGGCGATGGTGCTCCCCCGCTCCTCGGATGCGCCGGTGGCGCTCGTCCCGACGAGCTGGATCCGGAGGCGGTCACCGCCGACCGTGCCAAGCGCCTCGACGGGCAGACCGTGCTGTCGCGCCAGCAGCGTGAGCGCTGCCGCGTGACGCGGTCGGGCCGTCACGACCAGCCGCGACGGGCCTTCGCCGAACAGCTCGACGGCCGGCGACATCGCCGTCGGGACGCGGACCGACGCCCCGCGACCGCCCCACATCGCGCACTCCGCGAGGGCGACGGCGAGCCCGCCACCCGACACGTCCTGCGCGCTCGCCACCAGGCCCCGGTCGATGGCCTCCCGGACGAAGGCCTGCACGGCTGCCTCGCGCACCAGGTCGAGTGAGGGCAGCCCGTCCTCCACGGTCGTGCCGGCGAGCGCGGCGTACGCCGACCCGATCAGGCCCGATGTGGCCTCACCGACGAGCAGGATCGCGTCGCCGTCCTCGACGAAGGCCGGACCGACGAGCGTCCCGACATCCTCGAGCAGGCCGACGACGCCGATCTCGGGCGTCGGCGCGATGGCCCCGGCCGGCGACTCGTTATAGAGCGAGACATTGCCACCGGTGACCGGGAGGCCGAGCGCGCGGCAGGCATCGCCGAGGCCGCGGACGCCTTCGCTCAGCTGCCAGAACGCCTCGGGGCGGGTCGGGTCCCCGTAGTTGAGGCAGTTCGTCACTCCGAGCGGACGGGCACCGGTCACGCTGACGTTCCGGGTCGCCTCGGCGACGCTCATCGCCGCGCCGAGATACGGATCCACCGCCCCGACGGCCTGGTTCCCGTCGGTCGTCGCGACCAGCGCGCGGGTGGTGTCCTTGATGCGCAGCACCGCCGCACCGTGGCCCGGTCCGACGACGGTGTCGGCGCCGACCGTCGAGTCGTACTGCTCGTACACGGCACGGCGGGAGGCCAGGTTCGGCGACCCGAGGAGCGCCAGCAGCACGGCCCCCGGGTCCATGCCCCGCTCCGGCAGGCGGTCGCTCGCACCGGTCGGCGCACCGGGGGCCGGCGCGGGTCGCCGATGCTCGGGTGAGCGGGCGATCCGGGCGTGGACGATCGCCTCGCTGGTCAGCGCCGCTGCTGGGATACGGGCAAGCTCCATGCCACCACTCGAGACCGTGATGTCGCCATCGTCGGTGACGGTGCCGATCACCGCGACCGGCAGAGCCCAGCGTTGCGCGACCTCGCGGACAGCCTCCCAGCGCTCCGGCCGGACGATCGCGCACATGCGCTCCTGGGACTCGGAGATCATGACCTCGAACGGCTCCATGTCGGGCTCGCGACGAGGGATGGCATCGAGGTCGACCATGATGCCGGTCCCGGCCCGATCCGCCGTCTCGGACGTCGCGCACGTGATGCCGCCCGCGCCGAGGTCCTGCAGCCCCTCCACCAGCCCGTGCCGGATCAGCTCGAGCGACACCTCGATCAGCAGCTTCTCGGCGAACGGGTCGCC